>JBGTRP010000649.1:0-4634 GCA_041940685.1 Acanthopleuribacteraceae bacterium | reverse complement strand
ATGATCTCACCGGCGCTGGATGCTGACGCCCACCCCGACCCTCTCTTTCTCTTCATGGGCGGGCCGGGCCAGGGCGCCGCGAATTCGGCGCTATTCCTGACAAGGGCTTACAAGCTCATCAACCAAAAGCGTGATTTGGTGATGATCGACCAACGCGGCACCGGCGCTTCCAACCCTCTCGCCTGCCCGCTTCCAGGCCCCGAGGACGCCATGGCCACTTATTTGGGTGAAATGTTTTCCGTTGATTATGTGAAAAACTGCCGCCGTGAGCTCGAAGAAAAAGCGGATCTCAGCCTATACACCACCGATATGGCCATGGACGACATTCACGAAATCCGTGCGGCCCTCGGCTATGACAAAATCAACCTCAATGGCGGCTCCTACGGCACCCGCGCGGCTCTCGTCTACCTGCGTCGACATCCGGAAACCGTGAGGACCGTCTACATCAAGGGCGTCGCCCCAACGTTCATGGCCATTCCAGGGAGTTTTGCGCGGGACGCGGAATCCGCCCTGCAAGCCCTTTTCAAGGACTGCGAGGCCGATCCCGACTGTAGCGGGGCCTACCCCCACTTGCGCCGCCAATTTGACGAGGTTCTGCAAAAGTTCGAGGGAGGGCCGATCAGCGTCACCACGGAGAATCCCTTTACCCAGGAAAACGAAACCGTCCAACTCGCCCGCGGCTCCTTCATCACCGGTATCCGCGCCATGCTTTACGGAACCGGCGGCTCCAGCCGCATACCGGCGATTGTAAGCCAATGCGCCGGCGGCGACTTCGGGCCCATCACCCAATTCCTGGCCCGCTACCATCGCGGGCTTTCTCAAGGCCTGACCGACGGCATGTATCTCTCCGTAACCTGTAGGGAAGATATTCCTTTTATTGACCGCGAAAAGGCCTACGCGGAAGCCAGGGGCACTTTCGTGAACGACTACCGACTCGAGCAGCAGATTCGCGCCTGTGAGCTTTGGGGCGTGCGCGCGGTTGAAAAGAGCTTTCTCGAACCCGTCCATTCGGAGGCTCCCGTGCTGATCGTTTCCGGCGCCGTGGACCCTGTGACGCCGCCACGCTGGGGCGAAGCCGCCGGCAAGACCCTCTCCAACAGCCTGCACGTGATCGTGCCCAACGCGGCCCACGGAATTCGCGCCTCCTGGCAAGAATGCGTGTTGCCCATGATGCTGGATTTCCTCAATCGCGCCTCGGTGAAGGATTTGGATGTCTCCTGCTTTGCCGAAACCAAGCGCCCACCCTTCGTCATGCCGGAAAAAGAGGAGGGCTGACGCGGGCGACGCCATGGCAAGTTGGCAATCTGCCGGCTGCCGTTCTACATTGAATGGAGACACCCAATGGGAATCCTTCGAGGTGTGCATTGATAGCCCACTGCTTGTTTTTGTTAATGGCATCAGAGGTTTTGTATTTGGAGGATGGTCGAACGCTGGTTTGCGATTCCTACCAACAAACGGGCGGGCGCGTTCTGGTGTTCAGGGGCGGGGACAATTTCTCCCTGCCGGAGAGGTCGGTGGACTGGAGGCGGACCGAGGAAGAAAGAACAAGGCGGATCGCAGAGCAAAAACTGCGGATAGAGGAACGGGCAAAACAATTGGCGGCGGCGGAAGCAAAAAAACCGCCGGTCTACAGCGGCCTGATCGTGAAAAAGCTGGATGTCAAAAACGCGGAGTTGGAGGACTTATTGCGCCACCTCTGCGACCTCGCCGGGCTGGATCTGGTGGTCGACCGCTCCGTCTCCGGGAAAAAAGCCACCTATTTCCTAAAAAATATCCGCTGGGAGGACGCGCTGCAAATGGTCCTGGCGGATGCGAACCTTGGTTATCGCATCCTCTATGGCAATCTCATCGTAAATAAGGGAACCCAGCCGGGCCGGCTCGGAGCCGATAACCGCTGAAGGGAAACGCCGTGGTCATTAGGGTCTTTCAGGCTCGAATTTTTCCCGAACATCGCGAGGAGTTCGAGCGCAAGTTTCAGGATATCTCCATCCGCACCGTCAGCGGTCAGCCCGGTTTCCGGTCGGCGACCATCGGCAAACCAACCCAATGGTCGCCGGATGAATACCTGATGGTTTCCATTTGGGAAAATGAAGCGGCCTTGCAAACCTGGCTGGGCCCGGAATGGAACCGAGCCCATATTCCCGCGGGCATGGAGCGCCTCATCCGGGAGTGCCGCGTACATCACTACGAGTCTTTTTCTAGTACGTGAAATCACCAGTCACGGAAGTCTCAAATTCAAGTTTGATCACCTTGAGTTCGTGAAAATCCGAATGGCCGAGAGAAGGAATTCGGAAAAACTACTCGCGCATATTCGCGTTTTTTTTAGAAGGTTATGTCTTCTCAATATCGCTGAACACACTTGAATTTGGTGGATGAGGAAATTAAACTTTTAAGAGTTTCCCAAAACCTATGCAAAGAAATTCTGTGCCTGGGCAGAGGCTCACGCACTCTTGGAGGAGATCCATGGGCAAAAAACTCAAGCTCCAAAATCTCAAGATCAAAAGCTTCGTCACCGCTCTAAACAAGGACCAGGCCAAGTTGCTCAAGGGAGGGCTAGGAAATATTAGTTTCGATCCCGATGCCTCCAACGCCTGTTCCGAATGTCCTTGTTAATTTGCCGTGAGGGGCCCCGTCCGGAAGGGCTCCAATCGCTCTTTGCCACCGCATGAAATACCCGGCCAGGCTCCTGTTTGATCCGTGAGATCCCATGAATTTGGGGGCGTGAACGCGGGCAGTTCGGTTGCTTTTTCAATGGTGGCGCCCTGCCACCCGGGAGGATGGAGTTGTTGTGGCTCCTTTTCAGCCTGATCTCGCTTCCAAATCGCGCGACCGACGCGGCTGTCTTCGAACGTATTTCACCAAATGAAGGCCTCTCCCAAAGCTCCGTTTTTTCCATCCTTCAGGACCGGAAGGGATATCTATGGCTGGCGACCAGCCACGGACTCAACCAATTTGACGGCTATCGCTTCACCAGTTACACCTTGGATGTTCAGGACCCGACAACGCTTTCCGACAATTTCACCATTTGCCTGTACGAGGATTCGGCCGGCGTCATTTGGGTAGGCACCTACCAGGGCGGTTTGAACCGGCTGGACTCACGGACCAAGTCATTTTCAACCTACCGCAACGACCCGAGCGATCCACACAGCCTCAGCCACAACAGGGTATACGCGCTGATTGAGGATGGGCATGGGGATCTTTGGGTAGGCACGGGTCATGGGTTGAACAGGTTCGATCGGAGGAAGGGTCGGTTCCAGCGCTTTTTTCACGAGCCTGAGGTTTCTACAAGCCTGAGCGGAAACCGGATCCGCGCTCTTTGTAAGGATCGCGAGGGCAACCTGTGGGTAGGCGCCCAAGGCGGTTTGTGCCGCTTTCAAGGGGGCGAGGCGCCATTTATCCGCTATGTTCACGATCCCCACGACCCCAACAGCCTTAGTGACAATCGGGTGTCTTCCATCGTCGAGGACCGGAACGGTTATTTGTGGGTGGGAACGAAGTCGGGGCTCAATCGTTTCGATCCCGATAGCGGGCGCTTTTTGCGTTTCCAGCATGACTCGAAGACGCCCCAGGGCCTGAGCCACGACGATATCACGGCCATCCACGAGGACCGCCGGGGCAGGCTTTGGGTGGGGACCGCTCGTGGCGGTTTAAACCAATTCGATCGCGAAAGAAACCGCTTTATCCACCACGGGGCCGACCCGGAAAATCCAGGGGCGTTGCCGCATCCACATGTTCTCGCTCTGAGCGAAGACCGCAGCGGGATTTTATGGATTGGAACCCTTTTTGGCATCAGCAAGCTCGATCCCAACGCGGCCCGTTTCGGTCATCTGAGCATGGAGCCGGCTCGACCCGAAAGCACGGACCACAACCTCATTCTTTCCATTCATGAACAACCATCCGGCAGGCTATGGGTCGGCACGCATGGCGACGGGTTGAAACGAATCGACCGCGGCGCTCCCGAAAAAATGCGCTCCTACACCCAGGAGCCCGATACTCCCGACAGCCTGAGCAACAATCAGGTCTGGGCGATTCAGGCGCATGATGAAACCCAGCTCTGGCTGGGAACATCGCGCGGTTTGAACCGGATGGACCTCCAAACCGGAAGTTTTACCGCCATTCGGCATGACCCTGCCAATCCAAAGAGTCTGAGCAACGACAGGGTCTTCTCCCTTTTGAAGGATCGTTCGGGCCGGCTTTGGGCGGGCACCGGCGATGGCCTCAATCGATTGGAGGATGGGTCGCATGGAAGTTTTCAACGCTTTCGACACGACCCCTCGGACCCCGCCAGCCTCAGTCAGGGCAATATATGGGCGCTTCACCAGGATCGCGATGGCAACCTGTGGGTGGGAACCAACCGGGGGCTCGACCGAGCCATCGAGATTCTGCGGGACGGCCTGGAAGTGGACCCGCTCTCACCCAAACATCACTTCGTCCTCGCCAATCTGCTGCAGAAGAAATCGCTGCTCTACGAGGCTATCGAGGAGTATGAGGCCACGGTCGAACTCAAACCCGACTACTTTCCGGCCCTCACCCGACTGGCCTATCTGTATTACAAAAAGGGCTTCTCCGCCAAAGCGGCCCGGGTGTGGGAGCGCTCGTTGCAGTTCTGCACCGACGACGCTCTGCGCCAGAAC
>JBGTRP010000648.1:0-4656 GCA_041940685.1 Acanthopleuribacteraceae bacterium | reverse complement strand
GCTCTATGGCGTCAACGGCGATCAGCCGCTCTGGGCGCTGGTACTGATCGGCGCGGTGGGGGCGGCACTGGGGCGGATGGCGCTGGCGATGGGGGTGCGGCGGTTCGCGCACTGGTTGCCGCAGCGGATGCAGGACAATGTCGCGGCAGCGCGGGCGGCGGTTGGTTCAGGCATGCTTCAAGCTGGTCGCGGTAATGCTGATCGGCCGGGCCGAACACGAAGCGGACCGGATGAGCCGCGCTCAACCTTTGGTAAAGCCAGGCCCAGTTTTGCGCGGGCCAGCGTTTGTTGCGGCCATGGGCGGAGGTGCCTGGAAAAAGCAGGATGGGCTGGCGTTCCATGGCCGCCTCGACCCTTGCCCGCCGCTCATGGTCCGGCTCGAAACGGGGCGTTACCGGTTCGACCGCCGGATCGATAAAGCGGGCCAGAGCCAGGTTGCGTTCATAGCGGGAAATGCGCGTTTCGGGAAGGGCGAGGCGGCGGTGAATCAGCCAGCGGTGGCCTTCCTTGCTGCCGCCGCGTTCGTAACCGATGCGCAGGGGAATGCCCGCGAAGAAGGCGAACATTCCGCTTTTGGCCACGCCATGAAAGTCGATGGAAACGTCGAAGGCCTCGGCCCGCAACCGGCGGATGACGCGACCAAGGGTGGCGAGAACCCGCCAGGGATTGGAGGCCTTCAAAGCGCCGCGGTCAATTTCAATCAGCTTGAGGCCGGGGATCTCCCGCGCGAGGCCGCCCGAGCTGTTCTCTACCAGCCAGTGAAACTCAGCGTTCGGAAATCTCTGGATCAGACCCATGACCGAGGGGATGGTGCGGATCACGTCGCCCAGCGCGGACAGGCGCACGATGAGGACTTTTTTACCGTTGAGGTCCAGCGACGCCGCGGTCATCAGGCCGTGCTTCCCGTTCCCGCGAGAAGATGGTAGGGCGCCAATTGAGGAAGGCGGCAGGAAGCGAGGGACACGTGAAAGGTGTTGACCAGGGCATGGCGTCCGCTGATGACCGCGTGGCTGACCATATCGGTAAGCACCATCCAGGATGAGAATGGCGGGAACTCACAGGTTTGCACCCGGCTCTGATCGGCTTGGAATTCGGGATTTTCTTTCAGGAAATTGTGGAGCTTGCGCATGGCGCGGTCATAGGGCGAGACATCCAGCGCCATTTGCGCCTGGGGAAACCCCGCGCCGGCCAGCCAGCCGAGGAACGATGAGAACATCCTTTTAAAGGGGCCGGGCCTCAGTGCGTCGGCGTCGATGCCGGCCAAACCCGCGGCCTCGCGAAATTCGGCCAGAAGATCGGGGAAAATACCCGCCGATTTCCAGATGCGCACCTGTTCGGGATGGATGTTGGTAAAGAAGCGCAGGATCCGGGCGCCGTGGGTGGGCCCACTCGCCAGGGCGTCCACGTGTATCAACTCGTTGCTGGCGCGTACGGAAAGATCCCGGCCTTGTTCCTCCAGCGGCCGGAAGTTCACCTTGCCGGCCTGCATCTCATCGGAGTAGTGGGGCAAGGCGCGCCGCAAAAAAGGAACCACCACCCCGTGATGCTCGCGCAGAATTCGGCTCGTGTTCTTGCGGCGAGCGGCATCCATCTTCATACCGGTCAGGTAATCTCCCTCCGGATGATAACTGATATTTTTAAAGGAGAGCAGTTTGGGAAGTTCCTCCCGCAGAAAGTCCATATCCTCTTTTGGGGGAAGGTCGAATAGGCCGGGCGGGAAATATAAAATCTTGCCGCGTTCGAGTCGCTCTTCAAGGATACCGGCATCGGCGCGATCCCCGGCCAACAAGTCTTGGCTTACCGTGAAGAGTAGGTCAGCGGCGGATGAACGCGTCATGGCAAATGCCTCGTGGGGCAACCCAATGGGTTGGAATTCTGGAAAGGAGCCGGGCGACCCGGAAGGTGGTGGGCCGGACCTGTTCGCGCCTGGTTCCGCTCGCGAACCCGTCGGAGGTGGCCGCCGGGTTTCCAAATGGGAAATTATAGGCATTTTTCCACCCCCGGTCAATCGCGGGAAGACGGCTGAAAGGGTTGAAGGAGCAGCGATCCCCGCTCCGGGAATGACGCGTGGTTTGGCCGCGCCATGTGGATTGACCTCGGGGTTTCTTCTCAGGAAGAGGGGCGAGGATGACCGGAGGCGGAATCCTCCATTTTTGGGGAAAGCCAACCGGCCCGGCGGCGGGGACCGGGGGAAGCAAACTTCTGTCTGTTCGTCCGTCCCAGGATTCCCCCCCGATCGGCGGGGGAGAAGGTCGCAAAGGGCGCGAAGCCTCGTGGCGGTTGACATCCAGGGGTAAACTAAAAATAATTAGGGAGATGCGTGGAGGTGGGTTTTTCAGCCCGAGCCTCGGGACCCGGATGGATTTCAGTACCTTCGAGGGAGCGGCGCGTGGCGGGTGAGACGCGATGACGACCATGACGATTAACGAAAGAGCCCGTACCGTGCTCGGCCAGGTGGTGACCCTTCACTACAATACCTGTGAGCCCGTCGGTTCCGCTCTTATCAGCAAAACCCGATTTGTGCCCTTTTCCCCGGCCACGATTCGCAACATCATGATGAAGCTGGAGACCCTGGGCTATCTTTCTCAGCCCCATACCTCCGCGGGCAGGTTGCCCACGGATTTGGGATATCGCGCCTATGTCAACGACATCACCGTCAACCGCAAACCCCTGGACGCGGATGATCGCAAGGCCTTGGACGAAAAGATTAACGGCGCCGCGGGCGGACCCCATCTTCTAAAAGCCATTGCTGACTTTCTCCAGGAGCGGACAAAGCTGTTGACCTTCTACATCCCCTTTCGGCAATGTGGATTAAAGCTCAAGCATATCCATTTCGAGCGCATCAACTCCGAAAAGTTGTTGGCATTGTGCGTGGCCAGGGGTGGGCACACCTTTCACTCGGTGATGGCCATCGACGACGGGGAAATTAATGCTTCCTTGGCCGAAAAGGCGGAGAACTTTTTCAACAACGCCTTCAATGATTGCAACCTGCTGGAGATCCAGACCCGCATCAACCAGCAGCATGGCGGGTCCAACGAGGTATGGGATGTTTTGCTGAACAAATCCGCGCTGTTGATCAACTCCCTCACGCAGGAAGCGAGCAGGTTGAACAATATTTCTTTCCAGGGCGTTTCCCAATTGTTGGATATGCCGGAATTTCAGGATGTAGGAAAGGTCCGCATTCTTTTCGATTTGCTGGAGCGCCAATCCAATATCAAGGAATTGGTGCGTCAGGCCATTCAACAGGAAAACGAGTGGATCGTGTTTTTTATTGGTGGTGAAATATCCGACCCAATTCTCCACGAGCTTACCGTGGTGCTCTCCAAGGTGAAAAGCCGCCGGGAAGAGTTGGGCTGCGTGGGGGTTCTGGGTCCGAAACGGATGCCTTATCTGCGATCGCTGCAAATCATGGCATATGCCAAGGAGAATGTCGCGCGCCGCGATTTTTAGCCAAGTTTTTTCGGCCGCGTTCTCCCGAGCGCGTTTGAATGAGGAATCCAATATTTCCGGATTGTGATACTATAGCCCTAATCGACGAGGAGTGATAGATGGTGGAAGAAACCCAAGAAAAAGGGACGATCGATGTCTCTGAAACCAACGAGGCCGAACCCCTAAAGGTCGTGGAGCCGGAAACGGCCGACTCAGAGGAGGAGTCAGTTGAAGAGGAGACCGGAATAGAGGTTGAGGCGGAAAGCGAAGAGGCTGGAGAGCCTACCTCCGAGGAAGTGATACAGTCCTTAAAGCAGGAAATCGAAAGCTTGAAGGCGCAGAACCAAGATTATGCCGCCCGGTTTTTGAGGGCCCACGCGGATCTTGAAAACTTCAAGAAGCGAAGCGGCCGGGAAAAGCAAGAATCTATTAAGTTCGCCAACAAGCAAATCTTTCTTCAAACCCTTAACGTGCTCGACAATTTTGAGCGGGCGCTCGCCGCCGCGGAAGATCCCCAGGACAATTTCGTGATCGGCGTGGAAATGATCCGCAAGCAGCTACAAGAAGTGCTCACCCAAAATGGGGTGGAGGAGATCGAAGCCTCCGGCAAACCATTCGATCCATATTTGCACGAGGCCATTGCCAAGGAGCCCTCCGATGAATTTGATGACAATGTCGTCATGGAGGTGTTTCAAAGGGGTTTCCGATTCCAAGGCGCATTGTTGCGGCCGTCCAAGGTGAAGGTGGCCACCGGAAAAATGGATGAGGGCGATTCCGATGAAGAATAGGTTCCCGACAAGTGATTCGAAAGGCATTTGGAGATAGATAAATGGGGAAAACCATTGGTATTGATTTAGGAACCACCAACTGTTGTGTATGTATTTCCGAGGGCGGGACCCCCACGGTCATTCCCAACAGTGAGGGAAGCCGGACCACGCCTTCCGTGGTTGCCTTTACCGAGGAAAACGAGCGCCTCATAGGTCATATCGCCAAACGGCAAGCGGTGACCAATCCCAAAAACACGGTGTACGCCGTAAAACGGCTGATCGGCAAACGGTTCGACCATCGCGAGGTAGAGCACGCGCGCGAGCATCTGGCCTATGAGGTGGTGAAGTCCGACAACGGCGATGCCTGGGTGAAATGCCACAACAAATCCTATTCGCCCCAAGAGATTTCGGGCATCATTCTGCGGGACCTCAAGGAATCCGCCGAGAATTACCTGGGCGA
>JBGTRP010000647.1:0-4658 GCA_041940685.1 Acanthopleuribacteraceae bacterium | reverse complement strand
ACCATGATCGACACGAGCAGGAAAAGCATCGTCTTAGTCCGGGAAACCGATAATCCGCGGGAGTGGGCCAAGTCATCGCCCAATAGAAGCAGGTTGAGTCGGGGCGCGAGCTTGAGCACCAACAGGATGCCCGGCAACCAGATAGGAAGCAGCAACCCTACCTCGCGGTAGCCCGCGACGGCAATGCCGCCCATGAGCCAACGAATAATTTGGAAGGACTGGTAAAAAGACGACAGGGATTGAATAAAAAGTAGAAGACTTGAAAAGAAGAAGGAAACCGCCACCCCGGCCAGGAGCATCACATGCCGCTGATGGCCCATACGGGTCCGGCTGAAGGCCAGCACCAAACCCACGGCCACGCCCGCGCCGGCCATGGCCCCCAACATCACGCTTGGCCCCACGAACAACCCGGGAAGACCCGCCAGGTAAATCACCACCGCGGCGCCGCAACTGGCCCCGCCGGCCACGCCTAGCGTAAAGGGCGTCGCCAATGAATTGAGAAACAGCGCCTGAAAAATCATGCCGCAGACCGCAAGCCCGGATCCCGCGAGAAAGGCCACCAGCGCCCGTGACACTCTCAGGTTCCAGAAAATATGATGGTCCGTGGTGCCAGCCTGCCAAATTTGGCCCAGGTCCAGCCGCGTCACGCCCAGGACGGATGCCAGCAATATAGCCGCCAGGGCAATGGGGAAAAGCGACCAAATAGGTGGGCGGCGGATGGGCTTTGCAAGGCTCATCGTTCACACTCGGATGGAATGCCGCGAGGCTCCGAGCCGATCCATGGCAAATTCCCGCGCATCGGCCGTAAGCAACTGATCCCTTCCAGGTTATCCAAACAGGCGTCCATTTCCTTCATATCCCCATGCTAGAGGGCCAGCGCCCATTCTAGCGGGATACCTCCCGGCCGGTCCAGGAATTCTGGAAACTGGTTTTCGGTAGGCCACGAAACAAGCTTCCAGATGCCGGAATCAAGCGAGAAAACGCGACGCTCCTTTCACAGGGACGCTGGTTTCCGGCTCCTGCCGACTTGGCGATCCAAAAAGCACAAAAAATGAACGGCTTAGACCGCCAAGGCGGCCAGCCCAATTTCCCGCCATGGTCCGGGCCCAATTGAACCCAGATGCAAAAATGACGTTTATCCTATCGAAGGATATAATCTATTTCGAAACAAAACCGCAAAGGAGTGGAGATGAAAAAGATGGTTTTCTGGATGGCTCCGTTGCTGTTCGCGTTGACCGCACTGGACAGCCTGGCCCAGGAATGGCCCCAGTGGCGCGGTCCGAACCGCGATGGCTCCGCTCCCGACTTCCGCGCACCGGAATCCTGGCCGGAGGAGTTGAAAAAGAATTGGTCCGTGGAGGTAGGTTTGGGGTACGCCTCGCCAGTGGCCGCCAATGGCCGCGTTTACCTGATTACCAGCGATGGGAATCGAGAAAAGGTATCCTGCCTCGATCTCGAAAAGGGCGATACTGTCTGGCAACATGGTTACGACATCGCGTTCAAGGCCAATCCCTATGCCGAGCGGTTCGGCAATGGCCCCTTCGCCACACCCGCGATTGCCGGCGGCAGGCTATTCACGCTTGGAGCCACCGGCCAATTACACTGCTGGGATGCGGCCTCCGGCAAGGTACTGTGGAAAGACGAGTTCGAGGGCGAGCTCAATGATACCCGTCACTTCTTTTGCGGCAACTCGGCCTCGCCCCTCATTCTAGAAGATCTTTGCATTGTGTCGCTCGGCAACGAAAGCAAGGGAAGGATGGTTGCCTACAATCGCCAGGACGGCACAAAAAAATGGTCCTGGGACGGCGATATTCCCGGCTACGCCTCTCCCATCTTGGCAACCTTTGAGGGCAAGCCGCAAATCGTCACGCTGACCCAGCGCCATATCGTGGCGATCGACCCGGAGAACGGGCATTTGCTCTGGAAACGCCCCTTCGAATCGGAGTGGCGGGAAAACATCGTGACCCCACTCCAGTTCGGGGACAGTCTCATCGTGGGCGGCGTGAGCAGGCCTGCCCGCGCGTTAAAGGTGCTGCGAAATCAGGATCAATGGACGGTTTCTCCCAAATGGAGCAACGAGGAAGCGGTTCTGTACATGAGCTCGCCCGTGCTGGAAGATGGCAAGTTGTTCGGGTTATTGCACACGCGAAAGGGACAGTTCTTTTGCATGGATGCGAAGAGCGGGCAAATCCTCTGGACCAGCGAAGGACGCGTGGGCCAAAACGCCGCCATTCTCAAAACCCAATCGGCGCTCGTCGGCTTATCGACCGACGGGCAATTGGTCTTCTTCTCCAAGTCACCGAAGGGCTACCAACCGCTCAAAACTTATCAGATCGCGGATTCCGAAACCTGGGCGCAACCCATTCTCCTGGGTCAAAACATTCTCATAAAGGATAGGACCCATCTGACGAGTTGGACCTGCTCTCCCTAGCGGGGCCACGCCCCACCCCATCAAGGCTTGTAGTTTCCGGTTGCGCGGGGCCACGCAACAAGCTAAAAGCGTCAAGCCGCAAGATAAGTCTGCTTCGCCCTCGCTTGCTGCTTGTTTCTGGTTGCTTGCAACTGCCGCATTGGCATTTCGAAAACACAACACAAGAGTAAAGATTTTGACCGCCAAGGCGGCTGGAGATCATTGCTCCTGAACGACCTCAAAGGAAAAGCGTCTGGGCTCTTCTGCCGCGCCGCCCTGAAGGATACTTTTTATTTCAAGAGTGTAGATCCCCGGCTTGAGATTGCCCCTGTGAAGGCTGAGAGCCACGCGACCATCGCCACCGGGTCTTTCGCCCGCAAAGAGGATCTTTTCCTCATCGTCCAGGATCCTCCACTGAATTCGGACGGTATTGGGATCGACCTCCAGATCCGCCAGGTTAAATACCGCCCAGGGAGTTTCCGATCCGAACGCGATCTTGAAATCGGTTTCGGTCGCGCTCCTGAAGGAGACAAAATCCGTAACGCCTCCCAAGGCAGGCGTGGGCGGCTTCATGCTGCCGCGGTAGAAATAAATGGCGGCCCCGCTCATCAGGATCAGGATGGCGGCCATGGCGGTTTGGTACGCCCAATGCCGCGTCAGCTTGAAAATGAGCCCGGTTTGAATCACCCGATGGGCGAAGGTTTTTTTCAATTCCCTTTGGAAGCCTTCGGCGAGCTCCAATTGGTTCAAACACCGCTCACAACCGATAAAGTGCTCACCAAATTCCTCGCTTTCCGAATCCGACAGCGTTCCCATAATATAGCGGTCAATCACTTGATTCGATTCAATATATTCGTGGTTAATCATAGCGTTCTTCCCTAAATGGCTTTTACCACCCGGTCGATTGATTTTATACAACAAACAAGGTAACCAATTTCAAGGGCCCTATATTTTGGTAGCGACCCTCTACAACTATGGTGAATCTCAAAGGCCAATTGTTTCACTTTATTTTCCCGGGCCAGGGGACGGCCGTTGGCCCGGTGAGAAAAAAATGGGAACATCCTCAAACAAGCTCGACCAAATCCGTACGTATCTGAGGAATGGCGCCTCCTTGTGGGCAAGACAGCTAACCCTTCTGAACTGAACGGACTGTAACCTGCCAAAGCCGACAACAAGGCCCCATGTCTCAGGCCAAAACCAACCCTTCCCCTTACCCGAGACTCGGAAAACCCCACGCCTGATCCGACTGGAAAACGCCAAAAAAATTTAGCCAAAGATGTGGCTGGGCTCACATTCTTTCTTCCTTCAATCCACCCTGTTTTTGTTTCCTTCATGATCCGAGCCTCCATTCGAAAGCCAGCGCCGGCATTTTTTACGGGTACGTTTCCAAACCCTGTTTGAGGAGCAGCTCCTTAAAACGCTGCCTGGCGCGGTGCAACACCCGATTAAAATGGATGGAAGTAAGGTCGAGATCCCTACAGATATCGCTCTTGTCGTCTTGCGCGATATAAAAACGAAAAATAACCTGCCGGTCACGATCGGATTTCAATGTACCCAGAACCTCAAGAATTTGGCGTGAACAGTCCTTGCGCAAAAGCTGCGAGAGCGGCCCGACAGCCGGGCCAGGTAGCCGATCGACGGTTTCGGGCTCCAAGGTGCTCTCATTCTTGCTTCCCTTGCGAAAATAGTCCCGCACCACAAACCTGGCAATACCGAATAAAAAAGCGCCGAGCCGGCCGGGGTTTTGTAATTTTTGGGATCGAATTTTTTCAATCCCGATCCGAAAGGTTTCCTGATAAAGATCCTGTGCGGCCTGTGCGTCACGGACTTCCTTTCGCAAGTAAAACATCACGCCGCGGCCAAATTTCGCCACCATCTCCTCTTCCGCGGTGGTATCTCCCTCGATCATCCTTTCGACCAGGTTGACCTCAAAATCTTGTCCCGGTGTTGCGTCATTCACCCTTGGAATCACCTCATCCATACACGATGTCACATTTCATTTCACCAGAGTGCTTGCGAAGATCCATTGAATCCATTCACAGAAAAAATATGGTATCTTATTGTGTATGCTATTTTTTTCAGAAATCCATTAGACATTGGCATATATCTCAGATCTTAGATTTATACTTATAAATTCACTCTAAAAAAGTAAATAGTTTTTTTTTAATGATTTAATACAAAAAATAGATCAGTTTAGTGATGATTATGAATTTATAGTTTAAAATTACAATAAATATTATGGAAATGA
>JBGTRP010000646.1:0-4659 GCA_041940685.1 Acanthopleuribacteraceae bacterium | reverse complement strand
CGGATGGGTCTGCTGAAATGGCCGATATTGCCCTGGTAAAACAGCTTCAATCTGGGTAAGTCTTCCTTGGCGAGGGCGAGCAGGCTCTTTCTACGTTGTAACCGGATGAGGGCGTTTCGATCCCAGGTCGCCATTTGGTTTTCCAATTCGGCAAGGTCGATGCGTTGCTGTTTCTTGCAGTGGAATTCCAGGAGCACCAACTTGCGGAAGGTTTGGAAGGTTTGCCAGGCTTGTTCCATGGAGACGAGGTTTGAATGTTTTTGATTGGCGCCGCCCGCCTGGGCGGCTTCCAACTCCGCACGAAAGTCGCCCACGCTCATTTCGGTATCGCCAAGGCTTAGTAAAATGGCATCGGCCTCGCCTTCCTGTACCCGTTGCACGAAAGTCTCGCGGTCGGCGAAGTAGGCCCCGGGCGGAGGGGAAATCCCTTCCACGGCCTCTTCCAGCAAGCGATTGCGGCGTTCCTGGCTCAAATACTCGGCCAGCATGGGTTTCGCTTCTTCAAAGGTGAGCGCCTTTTCCGGCAGGATGGTGTCTACATAAAACAGATGTGCGCCGTGCTCGGTGAGGACCGGTTTGCTGGGAACTCCTTCCTCCAGAGAAAAAATAACCGCTTCGAAGGCGGTGTCGAGCATACCCCGCCGGATCCAACCGATTGAGCCGTCTCGATGGCGGGACTCGGAGTCGGAATGGGTTTGCGCGAGTCCTTGGAAATTTTCCCCCTGGAGGACCCTGTCCCGCAAACCCGAGAGTTCTGAGCGGACCGCCTCTCCCGCCGAGGGCGAGTCGATGCGGCGGTAGATGTGGAAGACCGCGCGCCGCTCTCCCTGTTGAAGTTGATCCTTGCGCGCCTCGTAGGCCTGTTTGAGGTCGGCCTCTTCCAAGGGCGCTAAGCCCCTGGCCTCTGGCCGTAGGTAGAGCCGGAGGACCAGATTGCGCTCCGCGCTGCGGCGCGCCCGAAGGTAAGCTGCATCATTGCGGAGACCGCCCTCCTCCGCCTGCTTCAGCAGAAGCCGATCAAGGATAAGCGCTCGGATTTTTTCCTCGTACCATGAGTCCAAATCCTGCCCGGGCAAAGGGCGTTCGCGTGGGGGAAGGGACAATACGAAGCGATCCAGCTCTTCGACGCTGACCAGAATATCGCCATACCGCGCAACCCTGTCCCTGCCCATCTCCGGGAGGGTGGGGGAGGGCGGACGGCAACTAAGCGCGAGCGCGAGAAGCGGAGCGATGTAAAAAAAATCGCCTGGTTTCATGCTAAGAACCAGATCCCGAATCACTCCACCTCGAACTTCATGAGCTCCACGGGTACAATATCGCCCGATGCCCTGATAAAGGAATTCAACCCGGTGAGCGGGCTAATGTTAAACACGGTTGATGTTCCTCTCATGCCGCCGGTAGTGCCCGCCACCGCATGGTGACCCTGGCCCATGGTGGTTCCTGGGCCGAATACGGGAATGTAGCTGCTGGCAAAATCGCCAAACAAGACAAAAAAACTGCTACCCGTATAGTTGACGGAGAGACCCGGGAAGGTCACGGTGTTGATTAAGCCAGTCACGGAGGTAAACCCTGTAAAGAGAATGGGCGCGTTGCCCATGGTGGTCTGCGGGCCTGCGATGATGAAGCTTGCATTTGAGCTGCTCAAGATGGGGCCGGGAATCACCAGCGCTTGCACAGATGTGACGGACCCGTTGGCAAATACGGGAATGCCCGTATGGGTGTTGAAGTGGTTGCCGGCATAGCCGTCGGCTGCAAAGGCGGCATTGGGAAAGCCGTTGTCATAGACAATGCTGCCCACGGCGCGGTTCGTCCATGCGGCGGCGTCCACATCGATGGCAAAGGGCGTTCCGTAGGCCGCCTTCTTGGATGAAAGCCCTTTGCGCGCGGCCTTTTCTCGTTTCAATTGCCGCCAAAGGCCCCTGCGTTCTTCCGGCTTGAGTCCCTTCAAATAAGTCTTGCGTTCCTTACCGGGCATGGCGAGCAATTCGTCGATTTTTTGCGCCATGGCGGGGTTGGGAGTCTTTTTTGTAATCCGGGGGGCGGTCTGCCCTTCGTCCTTGGCGGTCGGTTTTTGGGCTGTCGAATGAACCGTGAATAGAATTATGCAAACCAGAGCGAGGCTGAATCTCAACATGTGCAAGGGCCCTCCACCAAACTGTATTTTATGAAACCCATTACATTCAAATCTTAATAAGGAGCCATCTTAACTTAGAAGAATGGCGCCAGCAAGGGGTAATTTGCCTCGTTTTCTCAATTTGGATTTCTGGTGAAATGTGGCCGTATTCCTTATCTTTGCCGCCTCTACCTTTGCCGTTTCCGCGGCATCGTTGACGGAAAGCGGTTCGCGCCTGGTAAAGGTTGCCAGGCGGCTTTCCCGGATAAGTTTCACACTCGTATTCCCGAGGGCAATCCTGAGCGGGGGCCGGCCGCCCGGGGCGGTCGCGCGTAAACAAAATCGTCCCGTTCCCCGGAAGTTTCCGAGGCGCGGGACGAAGGAATCAATAGGGCGAGAAGCGCGGACCGGCGGTCACTCGATCTCGAACTTCATCAGTTCCACGGGCACGATGTCTCCCGAAGCCCTTACGAAAGCGTTCAGGCCCGGAAGGGTGCTGGTCGCGGTGATATTGGGGAACATGCCGCCGGTGTTGCCTACCACGGCATGATGGCCTTGGCCCATGGTGGTGCCGGGGCCGAATACAGGGATGTAACTACTGGAAAAGTCGCCGAACAATACGTAGAAACTGCTGCCTGTATAGTTGACGGCCAAGCCCGGGAAAGTAACGGAGTTAATTAAACCCGTGACCGTGGTGAACGTAGAGAACAGGGCAATCGCGCCGCCCATGGTGGTTTGCGGCCCGTGTAATACAAAGCCCGCGGAGGACGTGGTGACGCCCGGGCCAGGGATCACAAGGGCCTGTACCGAAGTAACCGAACCACTGGCGAATACGGGGATGCCCGTATGCGTATTGAAGCGGTTGCCCACAAGGGCGCTTCCGCCAAAAGCGGCATTGGGGAAATCTCTATCGTAAACGATGCCGCCCACGGCGCGGTTGGTCCAGGTGGTGGCGTCTACATCGATGGCGAATGGCGCGGCGTAGGACCCCCTCTTACTGGTGAGACCCTTGCGCGCGGCTTTTTCCCTTTTCAAACGCAGCCACAGACCCTTGCGTTCTTCCTGCTTGAGACCCTTCAAATAAGCCCTGCGCTCCTTGCCGGGCATGGCAAGTAGCTCGTCAATCTTTTTGGCCAGAGCGGGGTTGTTGGCAACCCGGTTGGTTCGCGTCTCCGTTTGTTTCCCGTCTTTGCCGGCCGGGTTCTGAGCCGCGGATTGGAGCATGATTAAAAATGAGCAAATCAAAATAATGCTAAATCTCAACATATCCGTACGCCTCCAACATGATCCATTTGCGATTTAATGTATTGCTAGGATTCTGAATTCATAAACGGAATCATCTTATATCATGAAAATCATGACGGCAAGTATTTATTTTTGGAGATAGGAATTCGCACTCGGGCTGGGAAACTGATGAGAAGCCCATTTTTTTAGAGGGGCGATAATCATCCGGCAAGCCTGCCTGTATGGGCTCTTCATAAAATTTGTTTATTGGCCGACGCTTCCTATTGACAGGTTCTTGTGTCGTTATAAAATGGCGTTTGTTCCGGAGATATGTTGGAAGCATTTTTCGCGGCTCGAAAACCGATAGATAGTATCCATTAGGTGAATAATATCACTTTTGAAAGCATCAATGAGTAGAAAAGGATACAAACAAATTCCGCCCATGAAATATTCGAACCGGTCCCCCATGGAGATGCCAATTCGTGGAATTACCTGGACCGCGTTCGTGGTCCTTGCCCTTGTGGTCGGGTGCCGGCCGGGGAATCCCTACGTCAGTTGGCGCGGCGGTTCGCTGAGTAGGGTGGATTATGAGAGTTGGTTGCGTTTCACGGAAATCGTGGACCGTCCAGCGGCCGCGCGGGAAATGGTTTTGGTGAGGCACCTTGCCCAGGCCGCCCGAGAACGGGGCGTAGACCAGGAACCACTCCCCAAAATAGAATTGAAGGAGCTGAGGCAGAAAGTCCTCGCCGCCAAACTGCGCCAACATGTGATTTCCAATGTCCACATCGATCCGGATGAAGTCGCGGGGCTTCACGAGCAGCGCCCGCGCGCCTTTCACAAACCCCGCAAGCTACAACTGCGCAATATCTACCTCCGCCTGAACGGCGATGCCGGAGAGCGTGAGACCGTCCGGGCGCGCCTTGAAAAGATGCGGGCGGATCTACTGGCGGGCGAGGATTTCGAGGCCATGGCCCGCCGCGAGTCTCGTTACCGGGTTCTTAAGACAAACTCCCAAGAATCAGCACTCTCGAACAATGCTTTTTCGGAGTGCGTCTATGCCGTCGTCATCGGCTGAACGGTCTGTTCTGGGTACGGGTTTGCGTCACTTCGCGATGAGCGTCGCGGCGTTCGGATTTGTCGGCGCAGCCGCGGCCGGCGGCGCATACGTATTCGGCGATGCAGAAGCCTCCGGTCCGCAGGTGCAGCTCGCGCTGTTCGCCATCAAGGACGGTCCGCCGCCGGAATTGAAGACGCGCCTGGACGCCGCGCCCGCACACGATACGCCGGCCGCTGCTTCTCATGAACCTTCGCTGTTTGGCGTC
>JBGTRP010000645.1:0-4668 GCA_041940685.1 Acanthopleuribacteraceae bacterium | reverse complement strand
CATAATTTTGAATGACCGCGAGGCAATGCGGACAATTCCAGCTGGGTCAAATGGTGAAGGCCCTTGCCATGGATGGGGTTGGGGAAGACTTTCCATCCACGCGCGACCGATGACACCCATGGTAGGCCTGTTTCCATGCTCGAAACCCGTTCAACGGCGTTCTTTGCTTCCTTGCCCTAAGCAGGTTCCCTTCCGGACTTGCCCGGGCGGGGCCTTTTGCTCAATGGCGGGGTAGGGAAATGGTGAAACGCGCGCCGCGCGGCTCATTGGCGGAGATGCGCACCGTTCCGCCGTGATCCTCTACAATCCGCTTGACGATCGCCAGCCCCAACCCCGTTCCCTTGGGGGAGCGCGAGTAATAGGGCAGAAAAACCTGCTCGCGCTGCGATTCGGGAATGCCCACACCCTCGTCGGTCACGCTTAACAAGCATCGATCCTCAAGGGTTTCCACCCCAACGACCACGTCATCGCCCTTCTTGCTGGCCTGTACCGCGTTGTGGATGAGGTTGGCCAAGACCTGGCGGATTTGCGAGGCGTCGCACCAGAGCATTTGTGGGTCCTCGCCAATCTTGGCGCGGATGCGGATCTCTGGAAATACCGGTTCGTAGGAATGGCAGACGCTTTTCACCAACTCGCCCAAATTCGTCTCGCTCTTCACGGGCGAGGGCAACTTCGCGAAGGTGGAGAACTCGTCCACCAACTTCTTTAACAGCGCGGTTTCGCTCATTACGGTCTCCACCGCGGAAGCGATGGCAGCCTCCAGGTCGGGCGCCTTGTTTTGCGCCTTGCGGTGAATCCGTTGCATGCTCAATTGAATGGGGGTCAAGGGGTTCTTGATTTCGTGAGCGACCCGCTTGGCCACCTCGCGCCAGGCGGCGAGCTTTTGCGCGTTGAAGAGCTGGGTGAGGTCTTCCAGCACGATCAGGCTGCCAAAGGATTCGCCCTCATTGAGGAGCGGCACGATAGTGCAGGCCACATGGATGGTCTGCCTTTCGTCCGCGTGGGGGAAATCTAGTTGCCGAAAACTATTTGCCGCGCCATTTTGCTTGAAATCCGTCCAGTGTTCGATGAGCGGGCGGTGCCGTTTCCCATCCAGTAAATCGAGCAACACCGTGTCACGCGGAGGCTCGTCCAGGTTGAGGATGCGCTTTGCCGCGGGGTTGAAGGTTTGGATGCGATCCTCGGAGTCGGTGGAAAGAATGCCGGCGTTAATTTCCTGAAGAATGGTGCGGTTGTACTGCATTTGCCCGGAAAGCGCCGTATTGACCCGAGCCAGGTCTACCGCCTTCCGCTCCAATTCGTGCCGGTTGTTTTGCAGCGTGGCGGTCATGGAGTTGAAGGCGCTGACCACCTCCTCGATTTCATCGCCGGTTTTGAGCTTGATGCGGGTTTCCAGATTGCCCTCGGCCACCTGTTTGGCGCCGGAAATAAGCACATTAAAGGCGTGCATGAACTTGCGCGAGAAGATCAGTCCGGTCCACACGCCGCCAAAGATCAGGCCGAGCGTGGTGACCAGCAAAATGCCCTGGTTCAGGCCCTTGAGCTTCTCCGTTTTCTTGCGCGCATGTTTTAGAAAGGTGAAGCTGTCGCGGATGAAGAGATACCGTTCCGTGAATGGCAATTGCTTGGTGAATACGAACCGGATGCGCCTTTGGCCATCCTCGTGATGGAAGCGCATGATGAAAAAGCCGTCATCGAAAAGCAGAGGTTCGGCATTGCCGGCCAGATCCGCGGTCTGCCGAACGCGGCTTGCATCGGCCTCGGGAAAATTGGTTGCGAAAACCCGGGCAACAAGATTCTCGTTCTCGAGCAACTCCACGGCTTGAAGTCCGTGTTGGTTCAGGTAAGCCTCGATCGCGATTTCATCCGTTTCCAAGTCGAGCAGGGCCTCTCCGTGACCCAGGTGCAACCGCCTTAAGTCATCGAGGTACTCTTCGCTCAACTGATCTGAGTTTTCGATGATTTGGGCCATGTTGGGGTCGATGATTTGGTTAAACAAAATATCGTCCACGAAGCGTGTGGCCAGGATGAAGAGCAGCAAGGAGGGAATGAGGGTCAGGGGCAGAATGGCCAGGATCAGACGGGTGCTGAGGCGCGAACCGGGCACCTTGCCCTTGCGCCCCAAATATAGCTTGATCAGGTTGCGGGACAGCACGAAGAACAGGATCACGAATAACAGGATGTTGAGCGGTTTCAGGATGTTGATGATCAGGCTCGCGGCCGCGGTGGTTTTCGCGAACACGAACAGATGCCACATCAGGCTGGCGATCAGCACGATCAACAAAAAGAACAACAGGTTCAGCCAGCGGTTCTTCATGATCCGGTTCCCTAGATGCATTTCGAAATGGGCCGCCCCGGGCGGGCCGTTCTAACACTAGCGGGATGCCTCCCCGCCGGTCAAGGTGAACCGAGAAGGGCTTACCGGTATCCCGCTGCAACAAGCAGCAAACGCCAAGGCGGCTCGGCTTGTCTACCGGACGGTCAAGCGATGGCCCGGAGGTGTGGGAGCAGACCGTCGTTTAAAGTCGAAAAGCAGGGAATATCGGCAGGACCATGGCAACCTAAAGCAGGGGTCCTGGTATCTGGCATTTCTTTAACCGCCTTTCATCACGCTGTGAATCCATTTGACATAACCGGATATTCTGACCTGATAGGCTTTTGCGCCATACAAGCCGCCCTTGAATTCCGATATCTCGCCCCGCCACATCTGCCAACTGGACAATCCCGCCAAATAGGGTTTTTGGCCGAAATAAAGTACGGCAGGGCCGCCACTGTCTCCGGAACCGTGCATTCCTTCCAAGGGGATGGCCTTTCCCGGGGAGTCAAACACATAAGCAAGCCAGCTATCCAGTGCGGTGGTTATGACGTTTCTGCAGTGTCTCAACTTTTTGGCGTGCTTTGTTTCCCCAATCTCTCCGGTCAAACCGCTTCCAGTCGCTCCTTTGCCATAAATGACAACGGTTTTTCCTGCTTCATCGGAGCCCTCGTAGAGTGAAATTGGTTGAATATGTTTCACCGGATCCTTCAATTTGATTAAGGCTATGTCGCTTCTTTGAAATAAAAAATCCATCAATGGCTTGCTATCCCCCTGTAAGAGATGTTTGGGAATTTTTTTAAAACCAGGATGGAAAACCACCTGCGTGATCTGGTTCTGAACGCCGTGGATTTCAATCGGCTGATCGCGATAATCGTAGAAAATGGTATGCGCCACGGTCACAACCCATTGTTCCGAGACCAGGACTCCATGGCCTTCATGGGGTAGGTCGATCATATAATGAGGCCCGCTTTCCCCAACGAGGTAATCTGATTCGGGTTCATCATGCCTTTGCACAATCGCGGCGCCAATCACTGAATACCAGCAAAGCATCAGCCCCAAAAATCTACGTTTCTCCATGACATGCAACCTCTCCGAATTGGCCGAATAGAATGCCTATATTTGATGTTACGGCCTAGAACCGATCTCTTTCGCATCGCAGCTTAACATGGCCGCCGCCGGTGGACCCGAGTCCTTGATCCTCGACCGACTTTTTTGCTCTTTTCCCCCACGCGGCTTATCAATTCACTCCGCTTCGCACCGGGAGGAGGAAAGGTTTGGGTTCCTTATTTTTTGAAGCTGAACCTATTTTGGGCTTCCCCATCCCGGAAAGGTACGCTATGGTGAGAATCACCGTGAAATCTAATGGATTGAGGCCTTTGGGTCGATTCTGAAGCCAGTGGACGCTCGCTTTCTCGGAGTGTGGGGATGTTCGAATTACCGGGTTATCGCTTGGGTGAGCCCTTGCTCGAAACCACGGGTTTGTTGTACTACCGCGCCATTCGTGAAGAGGATGAGCGCGATGTTTTGGTCAAAGCGCTCAAAGCCCCGCGCCCTACCTTCATCGACAAGGCCAACTTTAAAAACGAATTCCGGGTAACCCGCTCTCTGAAGTCGCCTTGCATTTTCAAACCGCTTGCCATCGATGTGGAGCGAAATCGCTGTGCGCTCGTGACTGAAAATTTTTCCGGAAGGCCTGCGGAACCCGCCGATTTCTGGGATCGCTTTGGTTGCGAAGGGTTCTTGCGGCTGGCGCTTCAAGCCGCGGAAACCCTGCGGGAAGCCCATGATCACAATGTGATTCACCACAATCCGCGCCCGAGCCATCTCTGGATTGACGGGGCAAGCCTCAGCCTCAAAATGACGGGTTTTCTCGCCTCTTCTCCCAGGGAGGAACAGTTGGGCGAAGCGCGTCATCAGGAATACCTGGAGGCGCTGACCTATATGTCTCCGGAGCAAACGGGCCGCCTCAACCGGGTCGTGGACCATTACTCGGATCTCTACGGGTTGGGTTTGAGCTTTTACGAATTGCTCACGGGCGCGCCGCCCTTTACGGAAAAGGATGCCATGACCCTGGTGCATTGCCACCTGGCCCGTGAGCCGCGGCCTCCCTGCCAGGGAAATCCCGAGGTGCCCCGGCAACTTTCCGATATTGTCGTCAAGCTGCTCAATAAAACGCCGGAGGACCGCATGACCCCTTACCAACCCCTGTCCCGCTCGATCAAAGGCAAGACCGCCCTCGTCACCGGCGCTGCTTCCGGCATGGGCCGCGCGACCGCGCACCTCTTCGCCCATGAGGGCGCGAATGTCGCCGTGACAGACCTCAAGCAGGAGGCCGTCGACAAGGTGGTGCA
>JBGTRP010000644.1:0-4676 GCA_041940685.1 Acanthopleuribacteraceae bacterium | reverse complement strand
CGACCACATTCAGTTCGCACAATTTATCGAGACGTTTTTCTGGCGACAGTTCGCCCAGCAGGGAACTGTGTTTGTACCAGATGTCCCGGATATGCAACAACCAGTTATTGATCAAACCCAGTTCAGGGTTTTCAACCGCCGCCTGCACACCGCCACAGCCGTAGTGACCGCAGATAATCACGTGTTCAACTTCCAGCACGTCGATAGCATATTGCACAACGGACAGGCAGTTAAGGTCGGTGTGGATGACCAGATTGGCGATGTGAAAGGTACGTTCGAGAGGACCCGCACTGTTGTCCACATGTTGAATACGTGCAAAGGGGATGGCCGACACCCGTTTCCAGAAAACGCCGGAACGAATGAGGAAATCGGATTGCCGCATGGCGAATCCCCAGTGGCGGTAACTGATGAAGGGCCAAAAAATATGCAGGATGGCCAGACCCGCCAAACCGATCACGCCCAACAGGAAGTAACCTTTCCAGGCCCCGGAAGAGGCCAGAGCCACCAGCGCCACGATCACGACCGCGACAAATACGATCGTCCAAAAAAACCCGCGCCCCAAAACCCAAAGATAGCGAACGTTGGGGTCCAGCGGATAAAACTCCATATTGGGCTGGGGATCGTAATTGCCCAGGTCCGGGCCTTTTTCCTGTGCGCGGCGAACGGGAGGTGAATATTCCATGCTGCCCCTCTTCCACAATGACCGCCTCAATGTATCACAAACCGGGAGCGTCCATCACCCATGTTGGCGTTCACATTGGCCCGCCATGCTGGATTTCACAAACTGAACGACAACCTTTTTCAAGGCTTTGTAAAGACAAATGTAACGAGAAGACCGCGAGTGCGCCCTCTTCTTTGCAAAGGAAATGAAAAAAATCGAGGCGCCTCTCGCTCCCAAGCGCGGCATTTCGATTGGCTCACGGGCCTTTCCTGCGAGCCAACCAGCGCTCAAGCCGATTTTTGCCAGAGTTTAACCCCATTTTCCTTCCATTTCGGCTAGATTGAATTTAGGTCAAAACCTTTGGTCAAGCTTGGCATTTAAACCATTCACCATGAAACGTACCCCTGGATGGCCGCCCCCTCTCCTCTCGTAATACCCGTACCCGAGGAGAGGGGCCGGCTTTCCTATCCGGCGGTGCGCCCGCCTCGCCAATCCGGCCGTGGCGGCTCGTGAGAGGAGAGAGCCATGACTTGCAACCACGCTCGGCAGAACGAACCGCGCCCCTTTCCCAGGTCCGCGGCCACGCATTACCATTTCGAGAATAGCTTTGCCCATGATTGCGAAACTCAGGAACGAATGAAACTCGCGTTCCTGATCTCACTGCTTTTCATCCTGGCCCTTATTTGGGCGCCCATACCATTTAAAAAACAGGTGATCGCACCGCCAACGGTGGTGAAAGAACCCCTCTCTCCCGTCACCTTGAAACCGCCTCCTCTCCGTCCGGAACGGCCCGTCGAAATCAGCGATAAAAAAAGAAAACTCGTACCCGTCCCCGACCGCACCCCCACCCAACCCGAGATCGCGCCCACGCCCGAGGTCTTACCCGAACCGGATCTGATCCTCACGGATTTCGACATGGCCTTTGAACCGGGCGATCCGCCCGCCAAGGGCGATGCGATTCCGCTCACCACTCCGGGCCTGGAACGGCCGGTCATCGTCAAACGGGCGCAACCCAATTACCCGGAGCGGGGTGTGCGCGTGGGCATGCAGGGTTACGTAATGCTGGAAGCTCTCCTGAAGGCCGACGGCACCATCGATGCCATCAAAATCCTGCGCGGTCTCGGACGCGGCAAGCTGGGTTTCGAACAGGCGGCCATGGATGCGGTCAAGGAATGGGAGTTCCTGCCCGCCAAGTTGGACGGCAGACCCGTGGACGTGTACCTCAACCTCAAGATCGATTTCGTGCTGAACCGCCGGTAGCATGAGCGCGCGGTAGCTCAGGCCGGCCTGAAACAGGACAGCGCCCTCCCAAAAACAAAATTAGGAAACCCACTCGCTTAGACGCCATGGCCGGCCCATACGGCATGGATGCGCCGCGGCCGGTCCAGATAAAAAGCTGTGTTGCCCAGGGGTTTTTGTAGTAGATTCACTTTCAAAAGCTCGGAGATCGAACCTGTTGGGAAACAGGCCCAGGGGCCCGGGGCAAGGGCCTTTCGCTTCGCGCATGGGAGTTGGGTCCATGACCGACCAAGGCGGACATCGGCAACGGCTTTGGGAGCGTTACCTGGAAAAAGGGTTCCGGGATGCTTTCCACCACCCCTACGAAAAACTCGAGTTTCTCTTGACCTTCGCCCTACCGCGCAAGGACACCAAACCTCTTGCCAAGGCCTTGCTGCGCCGGTTCGGCAGCCTCAACGCTTTGCTTTCCGCCCCCTTGGACCTGCTGGCGAGCCAAGCCGGTTTGGGTCCCAAATCCGCGGGTTTCCTGAAGCTCTTCGCCGAGGTGGCGCTGACATTGGAAGAGGAGCGCCTTGAATCGGGCAACCCGCTCACCAGCCCCGAGGTGGTCAAGTCCTATTTGCGCCGGGAGCTGGCCTGGGACGAGGCCGAATATTTCATGGTTTTTTATCTCGACAGCCAAAACCGGTTGCTGCAGAAGTCGCGCTTGTTTCGAGGAACCCTCGACCAAAGCATGGTCTACCCGCGCGAGGTCATCAAGGAGGGTTTGGCCTGCAACGCGGCGGCCGTGTTAATCGCCCACAACCACCCCAGCGGCCTCACCTCGCCCTCCAAGGAGGATCTGCGCCTCACCCGTTCCCTGGCGCGCGCGCTCAAAATCGTGGGCATCACCCTCCACGACCACTTCATTGTGGGAAAAAACGAGGTTCTGAGCCTGCGCGAAAGCGGCAATTACGAGGCCAAGTGAGGCCGGGCCGCCCCCGCCGGCGGCGCGCGCTTGCCGCAAGCCCGCAACTGTTGTAAGGTGAGGATCATCACCTATTCGCGGTATCAATACCCACTTTTCGCTTGCTCGCTTGTCCCTTTGGGCATGAACGCGAGCGGAGGAGTTGGCCGCGCTTCGGCGGCACGAGCCATTGAATTGGTTCCGTGCCTCAGCTTCGGCGCTCCTGCCGGGAGCCATCAAGAGTTAGGGAGTTGTGCCATGAAAAAGAAATCGATGTTTGCCACCAGCCTGTGTTTGACTTTAATCCTCGCGGCAATGATCCCCGCGGCCGCACAAGAAACCGCGGTGGTGGCGCCCGCCTCCGAGGCCGCCGAGGGTCTCGATCTCCGCGTGGTTGGCGAGTTGTTTCGCGAAGCGCGCAACACGGAAGACTTCGAACGATCGCTGAACGATCCAAAAACCGGAATCAACAACCTGGATCTCGACGATAACGGCGAGGTCGATTACATTCGCGTCCTGGAAGAGGCCGCCGATGATACCCGTGTTCTCGTCCTGCAGGTCGCCCTTTCAGAGAGCGAATACCAGGACGTGGCCACGGTGGAAATCGAAAAGTCCGGTAAGGAACAATACGAGGTCCAACTGCACGGCAACGAACAAATCTACGGCGTGAACTACTACGTGCGCCCCGTGGGCGTGACCTTTGCCACGGCCGCGATCATCGGTTGGATGTACCGCCCTCTTTATAGACCCTGGCGCTCGCCCTACTATTTCGGTTATTACCCCTCTTACTGGCGCCCCTTCCGCACGGTGCATATCGATGTCTACCGCACGAGAACCGTCCATATCCACTCCAAGGTCAACTATCGAGTGGTCCGCACCAGCGCCGTTCCCTCGGCAAGGCGGGTCTATGTCCAACCCAAGTCCTCGGTTTTGGTCAAAAAATCGCTGCGCAACCCAACCGCTTCCCAAAAAGAGTTTCAGGCGCGGCACAGCCGCAAAACCGTAAAATCGGGCGGCTTTTCCAAGACCAAAACCCAAACTACCGTGGAAGGCCCCGCCGGAGGACAGCTTGAGCGCGAGAAAACGCGCGTGAGCGGGCCACGGGGCGGTGAGGCCAAGCGGGTTGAATCCACGGCGACCTCTGCCTCCGGAGCCACCGCGGAAAGAACCAAAACCAAGGTGGAGGGACCCCGTGGAGCCGAGGTGAAACGAGTCAAGACCGAGGCGACATCGCCCTCCGGCGCAAAGGTAGAAAGAACCAAGACCAAGGTGAAGGGACCCCGCGGGAACGAGGCCAAGCGGGTGCGAACCAAGGGCACCTCCGCCTCCGGCGCCAAGGTAAAGAAAAGCAAGACCAAGGTCAAATCGAACAAATCCTCAAAAACCGCGGTGAAAAAGAGCAAAAAGAAAGCCCCGAAAAAGAGAAAGAAAGACAATTGACGGTCAGGGCCTGAGGTAGGGTCCGCCCTTACCGCCGGTCCGCCGCGCGCTTTTGCCTTGGCGTCTCCATTCCGAATCCGCTAAGATGGGCCGATAACCGCGACAGGCCCAAGGGGGGAGAAATGACGCCAAGGCATTGGTTTTGGACGACAACATTTGTGCTTTCGAGTATGTTCGGAAACCCGGGCGCGGCCCTTTTGGCCGCCACGCCCCCCCAAGACCCATCCCCGGCGCCCTCGCCGGAAAACTGGCCGTCCTTTCGGGGAAAACACGCGGCCGGCATCGCGCACCACGGCCTTCGCCGCCATCGTGCCGTAGGTGATGATCTGGCTGACGCGCTCGCGGCCGTATTTGCGCGCGACGTAGTCGATCACCTCGTCGCGGCGGTCC
>JBGTRP010000643.1:0-4681 GCA_041940685.1 Acanthopleuribacteraceae bacterium | reverse complement strand
AGCGCTCCTCGGGCTTTTTTTGCATGCACTTCAGAACGGTGCCCTCCAGGTTGGCGTCCAGGTCGGGACAATACTTCCGAGGCGCGGCGGGTTCGTCAAAAAGATGCTTCTTGACGATGCTGGCCAGGCTTTGACCCTCAAAGGGCTTTTTGCCGGTCAGCATCTCGTAGGCCATCACGCCTAGGCTGTAAATATCGCTGCGTGAATCGATGGGGTCGCCGGAGAGCTGTTCCGGTGAGGCGTAAAATGGCGTGAATCCCCGCTGGTTGGAGTCGCTGCCCTGTTTGATGCTGCCGGTAATGGAAAACTTGTCGCCCATCAAATCGATGCGGGCGAGACCAAAATCCGTCACCAGGCAACGGCCCTCGTGGTTGATCAAAATATTATGCGGTTTGATGTCGCGATGAATCACGCCCTTGGCGTGGGCGTAGTTCAACGCGTTGGCTATTTCGATCAGGCGGGGGATTCCCAGGTTCTCGCGGTTTTTTTCATGTTCCTTCAACAAATCGGCCAGGGTGCAACCATCGATGAACTGCATGGTGAAGTAGATGAAGCCATCGGGATAGTCCTTGAGAATCCGTTCGGGGAAATTGAGGTATGCGCGCATTTCCTCGGCTACCAATTCTCCAACCTCGTAGACCATCACAATATTGGGGTGGTTGAACTGCGCCACGATCTGGGCCTCGCACAGAAAATTTTGGCGCGCTTCCGAGGATGCCGCGTAATTGGGGTGCAGCACTTTCATGGCCACCGAACGCTTCAACGAAACATCCTTCACCAAAAACACCGAGGCAAAACCGCCCTTACCGATCTGTTTCTTAAACTCGTATTTGACCGATTGCAGCATCTTGGCCAGGGGCGTCCCATTCTTGGCCGCGCCGCCGGTAGTGCCGGAAAGGGATCGGCCGGAGTCGTTAATGCTTGAGGATAGCGCCGGGTCTCTGGTGATTTGCAACAATTCCTGCAATTCCTCGCCGTTGCCAGTTTGCGTGGCGTCCTGGAGCTTGCCCACGAAAGAGCGAAGGGTGGGTGAGGCGTCGATAATTTTGAGCTTCACCTTGCAGGTGCCCTCGCCCTTGCCCTGCACTTGCAGCCGTTCGCTCTCCGTTACCCGAATATCCTCATCCGATATTTCCGGATGCATGATGCGAATCTTATAGGTGGTTTCAAACGGAAGATTCTCCCAACTCAAGATCCAAAGTGCGTTTTTGGAAACCTTGAGCGTTTTACAGGGGTAGGAGAGAGTGCCGATGGTAATGGTAGCGGAGAACTCGATTTCCACGGACTGGTCGCTGGTAAAAGAAAAGCCGTTCTGCTCGGGATCGGGCTGTCGTTGGGAATACGGTTTGCCGGGCTTGCTGAGCGAGGGTGTGGTGAGCGCCTTGGTGCGGTGGGAATCCTGGAATTCCTCATGGGCGCGCAGAAGGCCGCGAATCCGCACCATGGCCACCGGAAGATCGATGGGCTTGGTGATGAATTCATTTGCGCCAAGATTGAATCCCTGCACCACATGGCCGCTTTCGGTGAAGGGCGTCATCATGACCACCGGAAGCTCCAGCAGGCTATGAGATTTCCGAATTTCCTGCAAGACGTCGAACCCGTTGGCGTCGGGGAGGTTGATATCCAGTAGCACCATGTCCGGCTCATGATGGCGGATCAGCTCCAAGGCCTCTTTGCCTTTCCTTGCCGCGAGCACCTCGCTGGCTGTATGCCTTTTCACGTGTGTCGCCATCAGATTGCGGGTGTAGTTGTCGTCGTCAACTATGAGAATTTTCATTTATGGGCCTATTTTTGACCTTTTTGTCGCGTCGATAGTTTCCTTCAGGTTTACGGGTCGATGTATGTGTTGGTTTACCCCAAGGTTGGCCTCGATTCAATTTTCGAAAATCTCTATGGACATGGCATGTGGTTCTCTTTCCTGCAGGCGAAGGAGCAAGTATGGTGCCAGTTTCTTGGTTTTAAAGAGGTTCAACCCTGGGAACAAGCGTTATCAATCCTTCCTGCCCCAGAAGCCCCCACAAATGCCCCGGGACCGCTTTCCGAAAAAAGCGAGAAAAAATTACGATTCTCAGGAACGGGTGTTGAAAATAATTTGCTCTTGTTGAATTTTACATCACATTGACATCGATTGGGATGTCAATTCCACATTTTTGACATGCTTTTTTTTCAAATCTCTCCAAATCCGTTGCCCGCGCCGTTTTTCTGTCCCACGCCCACATTGCCCTAACGAACCGCCGACTTGCTTTTTCGTCCGCATTCCCACTGCCGTGTGCTGGAGATTTCCCTCCCAGGCCGGGGCAAATCGGATTTTATCGGCGATAAGGATTCCAAACGGGCAGAATTCCGGCCATGAAAAAATCATGCGGCGTTGCGAGCCGCCAGGTACAAACTGAGTCCAAGGAGGGTTCACAGGAAATCGCCACGCCTCAGGTAGGCGGCGCCGCGCCGGAGCAGGTAGGCGAGGATCAGCGCTTCCACAACAATCAGGCCCGCGTAGTATGGGCCCGCTTGGCTTACCTGAAAATCCGGCCAGCCGATGCGCATCAGCATACGGTTGAAAACCCAACTTCGTTCGCTCAGCCGCAGGCTGGCGTGGAGGCCCGCGGTGAACAGGCCGCAAACCATCAGCAACAGGCCGCCGGGGGAGACGATCAGCTTCATGGGGTTTTCGATATTGGGATTGATAAACAACATGCCGAAGCAGAGGGCGAGCAGGATCATGAACAGGCTGTCCCAAAGGTTATGAATGGCGATGATCCAGAGTTGCTGGCCCTCGAGTTGTAGCATCACGCCGGAAAAGACGCCCAACATTTGGGAGAAGATGAGGGTGGGCAGGCCGTAGACCAGCAATTTGCCGCGGATGAAGCGCAGCCAGCCCTCGGGAACGGTTTTCATGATCCAAATGGCGTGTCCGTCGGCGCTGAAGGAGGTAAACACGAAACGGCTGGCCACGGAAAGGGAGATAAAGCCCACGAAGGCCGAATTGCCCATGGCCAGCAGGAAACGCGACTCGCCGAAGGGCCGCACGGGCAACTTTGTAAGGGAGAACAGATAGAGCCCCAGCAAAGCGAGGAGTACGAAAATTTGCGACCATTGGGAGGGGTCGCGGAAAAAGAGCAACAGCTCTCGGACCTCCTGACTCCATGATGGGCGACTCAACCAACGCGAGAGGCGCGAGCCCCTCTTGCGTTTTTGGGAAAGGTCGGGCTCCCCGCTCAGGGATTGCAGGGCGCGGTCCCAGGAGGCGCGGTAGAGTCCGCGCGCCACGGCCAACAATCCTCCCACCCCCAACGCGAAGAGCGCGATCAGCCGCGCCGCGTGGGGCAGCGCGGGCGCCCATTGACCCTGGCTCAGCACCGCCACCACGTTGTAGGCCCATATCGCGGGGTTCCACTGCTGCCGCTCCAGATCCAGCATGGAAACCAGTCCCGCGAATTGTTGCATGCCCCCAGTGCGCAGGAAGTTTTCCGGCTCCATGTAGCGGAAGACCAGCACAAAGCTGGAGACCAGCACCACGGTCAGCACCAGCAACACCTGGTGAACCCGCCGGGCTGGAAAGACCTTGACCAGCACCATGCACAAAATGGTCGCGGCCAGCACCGGAAAGGTGGCCAGCATGAGAAAGACCATCACGCCCAGGATCTGCGCCAACAGCCCCGCCTTGCTGAAATGGAAAAAAAGCCAGACAAAGGGTGCGCCGAACAGCACCAGCATCCAGTTCGATTGCAGGAACACCTGCACAAAGCGATGCAGCACCCAGCCATCGAAGCTCACCGGTAGGCTGAACTGGAATTCCAAATCCTTGCTCAGGTAGAAATTGGCGATCGCCGTGGTCAGGCTGGACATCAACGAAACGCCCAGCGCGATGAAAAAAAGAATCAGCACCAGCTTGCCGGCAAAATAGCTGTCGCCGTCATCCCACTCGAAAACGAATCCGAGCAGCTTGTAGCTCAAAAAAAGGTAACCGCCGAAAAAAAACAACCCCATGAGGAAGAGAAACAAGAGGGTCAGCGGCCGGCGGGCGATGTTGTCCCGCAACTTGTTCGCGGTTTGCAGCCCTTCCAGGCGTTGCAGCGCCCAAAAATCCCGGATCACGTCGGTACTGCCTCGTCTTCCTGCTCGCGCGTAAGCGCCAGGAACGCGGCCTCCAGGTCGCCGTCGCGCGTTTCCAGTCGCTGGCTGAGGTTGGGGATGGTTTCATCGGCCACCAGACGGCCCTTGTGGATGATGCCCACGCGATCACATAACTTGGCCGCAACCTCCAGCGTATGGGTCGACATGAACACCGTTCTGCCGCCGTCGGTGAAGCTTCGGATCAATTCTTTCACATGGCGTGCGGCCCGCGGGTCCAAACCAACCATGGGCTCGTCCACCACCAGCAGGTCGGGGTCATGCAAAAGCGCGGCGCTAAAGACCAGCTTCTGGCGCATGCCATGGGAAAGCCGTTCGATTAATTGGTTGGCGAAGGCGTCCAGTTGGAACTGCTTCAGCAACGACATGCCCCGTTCGCGCACATGGGCGGCGGATAACCCGCGCAGGCTGCCCAGGAAGCGAAGTAACTCGATTACGGTGAGTTTCCCGTAGAGAAACGGCCTGTCCGGGATATAACCCAAGCGGTTGAGGATCTCGTTGCGGCTTTTCTGAAAACCCTTGCCAAAAACCGCGATTTCGCCCCGGTCCG
>JBGTRP010000642.1:0-4688 GCA_041940685.1 Acanthopleuribacteraceae bacterium | reverse complement strand
GATCATTTATTGACCCTGCAGAGTTACGACGATATCGCCGGTTGGGTCGAGCTCTGCGAAGAGGGCGACCGCCAATGGCTGCTCCGATCCTGGCAGCAGCTCGCGGAGGAGGCGGAGGGAGGTCGAACCGCCGCGGGTTTGATGTCGGCCGTGGGCGTGGCCCACTTCGTGATGGGCGATTGGGATCGCGCTTGGCAGCGCTGGCAGGCCGCCCTAAAACGCGACCCTCGCCTTCTCAAAAAGATCATGGGTTTTTATCGCGGCTCTTCTCAAACCGACCTGAGCCGGTTCTCACACCGCCTCAAACTGATCGAGCTCATCGCGGCCTCCGGCAAGCGCCAACAGTCCGTTTCTCTTTTACAGGCCTTGGGTTTGGAAAGCCCCGAAAATGCGAACAAGGTCCTTGAGGCGCTTCCCAAAATCATGAGCGGGGAAATGACGTCTAAAGAAGTATTGAGCCTACGTTTCGCCCTGGCCCTCTACCTGAACAGCCGCGAAAGCCTGATAAAGGTCGCGGGAGATTTGGGCGCCCTGGCGGAGGACGATATCTTCGCCCTGCGAAAACAGGCGATGCATAAAATTTCCGAGCCGGATCTGCGCCGAGACGTGCTGCTCGCATTTTCACGGGTCTACATTGAAAAGAAAAATTGGGAAAACGCCGCCTTGCTCCTGAAATCCCTTCACGAGGAGGGACACCACCCTGATATCGTGGCGCTCATGGAAAAGGTATTGGCCCACTACCCCATCATGTCGCAGCTTCACTTTGTTCTCGGGAAACACTACCTCGAAAACAACGAACCCGAAAAAGGCCGGGAGCACCTGGACGCCATCCAACAGGTGGAGGAATATCGCGAGGCCATACGCGAACTTTTGGAGAACCGTTTGGCGCGGGAATACGACGCCAATCTGGCCCAAATGCAACTGAATTTTCTCGACCCCTCCTCCCATAAGGCGGGACTGATCGCTAGTTGGATCGTGGCGCGGGAAGGGCGCTACGCTGAAGACTATCTTGAAGAATGGTCCAAGCCTCGGTTTCACGAAAAGCTCAGCCCTTTTTGGCGGCTGGCCCTCCTTCACGGCTGGAGCCTGGTAGGCAAATATGAACAGGCCTATGATCAACTTTGCGATCTTCTGGACGATTCTCCCGAACTGGCGCCCGAGGCCTTAAGCCCCGCGGAACTCATTTGCAAGAATTACAAGGCGGACCTGAGCAGAATCCTCAAAATCATCGATCGTTTGGGCCCGAGCCTGCTGCCCCATTCCGCCTGGAAAGAGCTGCTCGCGCAATTTTCCGGCACCACCGAGAAACACCGCAAACTCGTCGAACCGAAAGCAGAAAAACCAGAACGCGCCGAAACCGAGGATAAGACTGGCCAAAACAGGGAAACGTCCGATGGGGAGGAAAGCCCCGATCTCAACAAGATATTCATGGACTTTCGCCAGGCCTTGAACAGCGGCAATATGGTGCGGGCGGCGGAGATCGCCGAAACCACGGTAGAGCGTTTCCCGGAAAAGATGAAGTCCGTGATCAGTCATCTGGAGCGCCTGGATCGGGAACATCCGCGCGACCCTATCTGGAGCAAAACCATCCTGCGGATACTGGTGCGCACGGGCGCCTACGCCAACGCCATCTCCCTGGGACAAACCATGCTCGACGGGGCCAAATTCCAACAGTTGCTACCCGAAATCTACCAGATGCTGGCCCAGGCCTACGAAGGATCGGGCCATCACGCGGAGGCCTTGCGCTTCTTCTGTCTCAGTTCTCGCAACGTACGCTTCTACCATGTCAACCGCAACCGCCTCGTCGCCAAGGTGCTCCCCAACTATCCTCATCTGCTCAAAGAGGTGCTACAGCTCGTGCTCAAAAACGAGGACGAAGCCGATTGGGACAAGCTCATGAAGGCCTGGTACGAGTTTCAGCCCGATGATCTGCCCCAATTGATTCAGGCCCAAGCCGCCTTCGCGGACCAACTGGGTAGCCCGCGCGCCCTGCTGAACCTGGCCTACTGGTATCTACAGGCCGGTCAGTTAGAACAGCTCAACGCGACACTGAACCGCATCGATCTGAATGATCCCGATATCCGGGAACCCCTGGTCCACATGGTCGGCCTCATCAACCTCAAATACGCCGATAGTCCCAGGCCCAAGTTTCTGCTAGCCCGGTACTTCCTGATCCATCGCGAGACCGCCAAGGCCGTGGAGACGCTGCGCGGCTTGTCGGAGCGGTCTCCGCGTTCCGCGGAAACCATTTTCGGTTACCTCCGCAAATACCTCAAAGAAAACCCGGATCATGTGGAAGCCACCCCGCTTTTCGGCCTAGTGGTGCGTATTGCCCTGGATTACGGCGCTCCTGCCACCGCGGTCCAACTCATGGAAGACCTCGGCCGGCAAAACCTGGAAAGCGCCAAAGCATTGCTCGACGGAGTACAGAGAGTGCTTTTGAGCAAGGAAGACCAGTTGGAGGCCCATTACAATCTGGCCGGCCTGCTCCATCGCTGGAATGAACCGGAAAGGCTATTGGACGTCCTGGATCGAGCGGAGCTCGGCACCCACATGGCTCATGAACGCCTTACCTGGCTTGAACAAGCCAAGTCCAAACCGGAGCTCAAGGATCGGGCCACCCTGGCCATTGCCCAGCTCTATTTCGAACTACTCGAATTCGAGAAATGCGCCATGGCGCTCATGCAAATAGAGAAGATGGCGTACCAACAGGACGCGAACCCTCTCTACGAAAAGTTGACCCAACGGTTTCCCAAGCGCCTCGATCTCTGGATCGCGGCGGGGTGGGCCGCTTTTTTTAACGATCCGGAGCGCGCCCTGCATCGCTTCCACCATGTTTGGAATGCGGAAAAGGCCTCCCGCGGCCAACGAATCGAAGCATTTGCCGCCCTGCGCGAATTGGGCGAAAAAACGGAATACGACACCCTTCTCCAAACTGACGATCGCCCAGAGGACCAACTCCTTGGAGACCTCGCCGAAATCCATCGACGCATTCGAGAAATGGCCTTGATCCATTGGAGCCACGCCGATGGACCCACACCCGTCGCCTCACTCGAGTGGCTAATCGCTATTGGTGAAATGGAGCGATTTGAAGGATTCCAGGACAAGTTACAAGGACTCACCCGTCTGGAAAGGGCGCGAGTGAATGCGGCGCATATGGCCGCAAGGGGTGAATGGACCCAGGCCGCCTGGCATTTCGATGCAGCGGATTCACCGCATGCTGCCCGACAAAGCCATTTCTTCAACGCGGGGCTCCTGGAGCGGGCCATCCATTTGAAGAAACCCGGAACCCGCCTACCCGCCTTTCTCAATCAACCCTATTCGGGCGAACCCGGCCCCTCCCCGGCCATCATGGCCCGCTTCTCTTCCATTCGCATTCGACAAAAACGGCAAGGCCACGCGAAGGAATCGCACTAGAACCACAGGGAGCTGATTGCATGGACGATCAAACGACAAAGCTGGATGGAGAAGAGGTACCCTTGACGAGCCCACAACGAGAGCTGGACGAGGCCCTCAACCAGTTCCGACGCCAAATCAAAGAGGACCTTAGCGATCAGTTGAAACGAATCGCGGAACAGATCGGTCAAAACAGCCAGCAGCGAACCAACCAAGTATTGTTGCGTCTGGAAGAACGTCTCGACAAATTATCCGCGCGGATAGGTCAGCCCGTACCCGCTTCGGTCGCGGAAGAACCCGACGAGGTGGCCGCCATGAACGATATGGCGGTTCAACTTTTCTACCGTAACGAATTGGAATCCGCGCTGCAGTATTTGGAGGACGCCAGTCGAACGGCGCCGAAAACCGTGGAAATTTGGAACAACCTGGCAATTGTCTACACGGCCCTTAACCAAACCGAAAAAGCGGTTGCCGCCTTCCAACACGCCAGCGAGATTTCCCCTGACCAAGTAGAGCTTCTGAACAACCGCGGGGTCTTGGCCCTTACCCAAAACGAACCCGAAAAGGCCCTGGCCTACCTGGAAGAAGCCAACGAGGCCCTTCCCAACCAGGTTCCGGTTTTATTGAACCTGGCCCAAGCCTATCAGACACTGGGACATTACAGCAGGGCCGTGCGCGCCTGGAAACTGGTTATCGCCATCGATCCCGAGCAGGAAGAGGCCAAACAACATCTCAAGCAGTATTACCAATGAATGAGCAACACCCTCTCTATCTGCAAATCCTTGAAGAGCTGGTAAACCTGGATCAGCGGGAAGGCATGCCGCCTAAGGAACAACGACTCGCCAAGGCGCGCGTTTACCTGGAAAGGGACGTGGAAGAACCTCAAAATCCGATCCAATCCATTAGCGACGCCACGGGCGGTTTTGACTCTCCCAAAAGTCCGGAGCGCTGAGCATCGTCGTAGTGAAAAAGCTCCATGGATAAGGCCGGGGCTTCCTTCGGACTTTTTTGCAACCTAAGCCATGCAGCTTGACTTTGCGGCAGGCGGCCTGTCTTCCCATGTATCCCTCCCCTCGATAATTTTTGAATGAAAATTGAAAAATTCGAAAACGAATTTATATTCCTTCCTATTAATAATTGGGTGATAATAGGATTTACAAAAAAAGAAGACCCCTCTACACTGCATCAGTTTTGTAGCCTGTATATAATCTATTTGCAAATCCAGAAATCTTGACTAATTTTTCCCGCTCTCCGGACTTATTTATAGAAAAAGACAAAGGAAACCATATGAA
>JBGTRP010000641.1:0-4689 GCA_041940685.1 Acanthopleuribacteraceae bacterium | reverse complement strand
CTCCGCGATTTCGATTTTGGCATGGGAATGCGCTCCTCTCATCAGTCTCACCCAATGATTCGCAGCGCACTACAAAAAAATCACGGATCAGGGGCAAAAAAATACCGGGTATGATGAGAGCAAGGTAAAAAGGTGGTTCCCAATAGGAAAAACAGCCTTGGGCGAGAGCGAATCAGAGCCTGTGCTCGGGCGCTAATTCAAATAACCGCGTTCTTTCATCCAGTCGTTGTTAACGAATTTGGTGAGGTAGTTGCGGATGGAATCGGGCAGAATGCACAGGCAGCGCTGGCCCTTCTTCAGGCGGCCGGCCACCTGTAGCGCCGCCCAAACACAGGTCCCCGAGGAACCGCCCACCAGCAAGCCCTCCTCGCGAATCAGCCGCCGCGCGACCTGGAACGAGTTTTTGTCATTGACCTTCACGTACTCGTCCACCAGGCTGTTGTCCAGCACATCGGGCATGAAATCGTAGCCGATGCCCTCCACATCATAAGAATGGACCTCTTCGCCTCCGCCCAGTATCGACCCGAAGGGGTCCGCGCCGATGACGACCAGGTTGGGAAGGGCTTCCTTGAGACGGCGGGCCGTGCCCGTGATGGTGCCGCCCGTGCCCGCGCCGATGACAATCATGTCCAGCCGGCCATCCAGTTGTTCCAAAATTTCTTGCGCGGTGCCGTGGTAATGGGCATTGGGGTTGTCGGGGTTGCCGTACTGATCGAGGATGTGGGAGTTGGGGATTTCCGCGTTGAGCTTCTTTGCCACGCCGATATGACTCTCCGGAGCGTCCCAGGCCGCTTCCGTGGGGGTGCGGACGATCTCCGCGCCCAATGCTTCCAGCACCACCTGTTTTTCCTGGCTCATTTTTTCCGGCATGGTGATGATGACCCGGTAACCCTTGACCGCGCCCACCAGCGCGATGCCGATGCCCGTGTTGCCCGAGGTCGGCTCGATGAGGGTATCTCCCGGCTTGATGCGTCCACTTTTTTCGGCTTCCTCGACCATGCGCAGGCCGATGCGGTCTTTCACCGAACCGCCGGCATTGAAAAATTCGCATTTGGCGAACAGTTCGCAGTCCAGCTCCGCGCCGACCCGGTTGAGCCTCACGATCGGGGTTTGGCCGATGGCCTCCAAAATGCTTTGCATCACATCCATGAATATCACCCTGTCCTTCTAAAAAATGAGGCCCGGCATACGGCTTAGGGCCGAATCCGAGCCTCGGAAGCATAACACAAAACCCGGCTTTCCGAGACCGGCATATTCCCCTGTTAGGGCGTGGGCAAGGAGCGCTTGCTTTCAATCTCCCGGCACATGAAGCTCCCATGGCTCGTGGCTTTGACGTCTCGGGAATGGTCGGCCCTGAATAAGGAAGATTCCCGGGCGCCGATTGATAAAAGCGAGCCGGCCTTATTGCGCCGAGAACGCGCATCAATTCTCGGTGCAAGGCCCGTTTTATGGCATCAGGCTTGGGCGCCGGCTATCCGGGGCATACTCCGATCCCCGGTAGTATCGGATTAATTGGGGCCAAGGCCCCCGCCAGAGCCGGAGAAGGAACAGGAATCCCAAGCGGTTTGCCCCAGGCTATCGGTTATGGTGACGGTTAACATGCCGTTGAATTGGGAACCGATGATTTCTACACAATTCCCGCCCGTTTGATACAGATAGCCGCCGGTGCCCGTGAGTTGCCACTGGTAGGAATAGGGCGGCTTTCCTCCGGAGACGCTGGCGCAGCCACCCTTATCCGCGCCGAAATCCCAACAGTTGAGGCTGACGTTCAGCGGGTTGAGCGGGCATTGGGCTTCAAAGGAGAATTCCGGCCAAGACGTTCCGGCCTGGCCATTCTTGGAGATGTTGCTCACCTGATAGGCCGTGACGTAATTGGCGTCGATCAACTCTTGGATGCCGGGATCGGTCTTGCTGTAGAAAAAACCGGCGTCTCCCGGCCAACTGTCCTTGAGAAGCCACTGGGTTCCCTCTCCCACGTCCTTCCAACCCAAAACCACGTAGCCATGGAAGGCCGCGTTGTGGGGGCCGTAGTGGCGAAAGTTTTCAATCGCGGGTCCATCCACCCGCAAGACAAGCGGCCCATAATCGATGATCCTCGATTTTATTTCGTTGGTCGATGTAAAGGTAATGCCCTGTTCCAACTGGCCCACCGAAAACCAATCGATTCCCGCCGAACTGGTGGGGTTGGCGTGGTAAACCCAGTCGAAAACCGGGTTTCCCTTGGAATCGTACTCCACAAATTCGCGGGTGATTTCAAAGCAACTTCCGCGGAGGATGAGAGGGTTTACCTCACCCCACATCAGGCAATCCTCCTCGTTGATGCAACCGGGCGGAAAATTACCGCAATCGCCGTCGGCGATGATCGACAGGGAATCGGCGGGCAGGGTTTTGCTCCAATCCCAAACGAAATAATCGATATAGGCATCGTTGAGCGAGACGGGCAGCGTGGTGGCGTCGTGTTCGAGGCGGTACATGATTTCAATTGCCGAATTGAAGGCAAACGCCATGCAAGGACCTTGGTAGGGTTGGGCGGATGCGGGCGTGGTGAAGTTCCTCTGGTTCTCGCCCACGATGACGTTGTCCCAGGAAAATTTACATGGAAGCTGGGCAATCACCCCCAGGGAACAGAAGCCGAGGTAGGCAGCGGTCAACAAACGGAGCACTGGCATTGGTCTCATGTGGCGTCTCCTTCGGTGCGGGGTGGTTCGAAATTTTGTAAGGAGGGAAAGTTGGGGCCCGTGCTGGGATGGCCCCCAGGTAGGATGTCGTTGTTGGCGGGAGAGCTATTCGTCTGATCGATCGATTCATTGTAGCAATTGAATGTAAGGGGTAGTGACGAAAAGTGACTCGAGCGTTCACCTCCCAACGAGGGCTTGGGGCAGAGAGGGAAAATTAGGAAAGAAATGGATAGCAGCCACGGATATCTCCAACAATCCTTACGCCATTCGGGAACTCCTTTTCCTTCTCTATAAGGGAGAAGGGTATTGGCTCCTCGGGAATGAAAACCCGGCGCCGATGCCCCCTGGCCTTATGTGCCTAACGTCGTTACCGGGCTAGGCAAGTGTGCTTGTCTGCAAGGTTACTGACAAGAACCCGTGACCTGTGCCGTTCGGTAAGCGTTACAACCGTTGTACACGTAGAGTAGCGCTCTGCTTTCCAAATCGCAGGTGAAGGTAGGCGAGGCCTCGGCTTGGCCGCTGTTGATGCTGAAGCAGCAGGTTCCGCTGATATCGGCCGAATCGTATCGATAATCCACGGTTTCAGGTTTGGTGCCGGTATTGATGGCGGTCGCGGATACGAAAAAATGTTTGATGTAGGGTGCGTAGGGTCCGAACTCGCTCCAGGTTGCCGTGGCTTTGGCCCAGCCGCCGGCAAAGTTCACACCGAAGCTGGGGTCAAGTGTGTAGCCACTGGCGCACACATATCCCGACTGGGATTTTTGCGCGTGGTATCCCCTTGCCAAACCTTTTTCCAAGTACGCGATCAGTGCTTCATTTTTCTCGATCTGCTTTTCGAGCTCATCTCCGCCTTTGCCCTCGGTGAGCTTGGCCTTAATCGCCTCCCGTTCCTCGTAGGCGGAATCCAAATAATATTCGAAGCTTTCAATCCCGAAGCCGATGCGTTGAACGACGCCGTTTTCCGCTTTTCGTTCATAGACGCCTTCCCAGATGCGGCCCCATTCAGGCCCCGCGTACCGCAGAAAAGTTTCCTCGTCTTTAAAAATATCCTCAGGGGGGGTGCTGGAAAAGGCTGTGAAATTCGTGGCAATGATGATCGAAAATAAAATAAATCTTGTGAAAGTACCGAACATGGCGTCTCCTTGTGAATAAGTAAGGTGGATTGTGAGCCACCAGCTCTTAAAAGTGCTCGGGAAGCCGAAAACCTCGCAAATAATTTTGCCAAGTCAGGGAAAGTGGAGAGTTGAAGCCGGCTTCCATAGATTTTCCGCCCCCGGGTTCTTTAAGCATTGTGGCCAGGCCCTATCCCTAAATTTCTGAGGGAGAAACCTTGGTCCGGGGTATCCCCGCTCAAACCAATCGATCGCTTGGATATTGTGGCTCTGGAATAATTGCTGTCATTTTTTACTGATGTCAGAGTATTCAGAACTTTTGATGATTAATAAATTGCAAGCGCCCTGTCGCTTTTTTGATAATTCAACGCATAGCTGTTCTGAACGGGGTGAATGTTCCGCAAGGAGGATGACCCCCGACAAATTATGGAGGACAGTGAAATGAAAAAACTTCTGCTTTGCACATTGCTATGCCTGTGTATAGGCGCACCCGTAACCTCTGTTTTGGCCGGATCTGATGGCTATATTTACCATTACACCTACTACGCCACCAACAATTGCGGCCAGGCCGTTGGCTGGGAAACCTACAATACCTGCACGGGCCAACGAACCTTATCTGGAACCATTACATCCCACTACACCCAAAGCACCACATACATACCGGATTGCGGAGGCTCCGGCCCGCCTCAATAAGGCAGGATTTCGTGAATACGGTCCCCAAGGACCGGGTAGCCCGTGGGTTCCGTAATTGGAATCCGCGGGTTATTTCACTGGTGAGGGGTACGCCTCAATCCAAGCGGCGCGCTCTAAAATCGATTGCTGCCAGGGTTCCTCGAAGGGAAACGCTTCGAGTCGGGTTAAGGATTCCTGAATGCGAAGTTTCGCTTCCTCATGGCAAC
>JBGTRP010000640.1:0-4692 GCA_041940685.1 Acanthopleuribacteraceae bacterium | reverse complement strand
AGGGTGACGTCGCGGCCGTCGACCTCGACCTCCACAAAATCCAATCCCTGCTCTAAAAGCAGGTCGCGCGTGTTGTTCTGGATATCGGTTTCCATCCCCGGAACATGGGTGGTGATGCAGAAATAGGCTAATACGGCCAGTAACACCGATCCGATGGTGAACAACAGGGAGCGGGACATGCGATTCTCCCAAAATTTCGTGAACAAAATGCCGCCTATTTTGACTCATTATGGTGGAAAGGCAGGCTAATGACAAGCGACCCGTCCGGTGAGGCGCTCGCGGCTGCTTTTACGCCAGGCTCCGGTTTCGGAATCGTGCTCTTCGGAGGGCGTCGCAATGGAGTTTGAAGCGCCGCGTTTCCGTCAAAGGCGAAGCGATGGGGAAGGCGAGCTTCCCCAATCAGGGTTCCTTTCTGTTGCCGATCTCCATCGTGAGGATCACCGGAGCTTGGGCCAAGGTCGGAGGCTTACCACCGCCTATAAATGCTTGAGCGCGGCCTCATAGTTGGGTTCTTGCGCGATCTCGGGCACCTGCTCCCCATGGACGACCTTGCCGTTTTCATCGATGACGACTACCGCGCGGGAAAGCAAGCCAGCCAGGGGCCCGTCCACGATGCGCACCCCATAGCTGTCGCCGAATTCGCGGTTGCGAAAATCGGAGAGGTTTACCACGTTTTTCAGACCTTCCGCGCCGCAGAAGCGACCCTGGGCAAAGGGTAGGTCCGCGGAGATGCACAACACCACCGCGTTGGCTTTGCCGGCTGCCTCCGAATTGAAGCGCCGAATGGAAGCTGCGCAAACAGGTGTATCCACGCTGGGAAATATGTTCAAAACTACCTTTTTCCCACCAAAGTCCGCCAGGGTCTTTTCGGAGAGATCGCCCGCGGTTAAGCGGAAACTCGGGGCATTGCCGCCGGTTTGGGGCAAATTGCCCGAGGTATGAATCGGATTGCCTTTTAGCGTAATTTCAGCCATGGTTGCTCCTTGAAAAAATAATGACCGGTCACCTTGAGAACGGGGCCTATTGTAGCGGTATGCCTCCCTCCCGGTCCAGCGGAAAGGACCTTCCCATGGGCGGCGGCCAAGACTCAGGTCGAGTTCCGTGGCCACTCGCGCCGGAGCAAACCGTAATACAGTGAATCCTGTGTTTCGTCGTTGACGAGCCAGCGTTCGCGCAAACGACCCTCAAATTGGAAGCCCAAGCGTTCGAGAAGGCGAATCGAGGCCCGGTTGCGCGGGTCCACATCGGCCTCGATGCGGTGGAGCTTCATTTCCCCAAAGGCGAAGCCCAACAAGGCGTCCAAGGCCTCGCTCATATAACCCTTGCCCCAGCTACCCCGGTCCAGGGCGAATCCCAATTCCGCACGGCGGTTGGTCGGGTCCAGGGCAGCGAGGGTGCATGTTCCGATAATTCGATTGTCCTCCCTCGTGGCGACTCCCCACTGGAACAGCGATTTTTCACGGAAATATTCATGAATTTGGGAGAGTAACTCTCGCGCGGCGGCCGGGTCGGGTAACGGCGGGGCGCTCCAATAGCGCGTGACTTCGGTATGAGAGAAGATCTTGAATAGCGCATCCAGGTCGCTCTCCACCAGCCAACGAAGGAGGATCCGCTTCGCGGGAATGACAGGCAATCGGTCGCAATCGATCATGTCCTAATCATAAGGTTGGTCTCGGAAAAGAAGCAAGAAGGCAAGGCGCGCCCATATGCCTCAGTTGGCCGCAATCCTAAGATCGCGGCATTCAGCTCAGATAGATAAAAGGTTGGCAAACTTTATAGGCAGATAAAATTAAAAGAAGGCCTTTTTTTGAAAAACGTGAAATTTATCGTAATAAACTCGTGTTACCAGGTTATAATCCTTATTCCCCAACTTGATTCAAAACAGACATTTCCGAGCTCCAAAATCTGGGGAACCGCAACCGTCCTTTCGATTGCGCGGTGAATATCGCAAAAGAGGAGTTTTCCGTGATCGGCGCCTCGCTGTCCCGCACCTTGGTAAAAATGTCCGATCTGAAGGGCGCGAGCCGTCATCCTCTGCTCCAATCCTTTGAAAGGCCCATCGCGCGGGTGGTTTCCTGGGCTCATTCCTATCTTTGCAAACCCCATCCCGAATTGGGACGGAAAGGTCCGGTTTGTCCCTTTGTTGGCCGCTCTATGGAATTGGATCTCTTTTTTCTTACGGTGTACCCGGGCGCAGATTTGGATCAGACCCGTTGCCGTGAGCTTCTTTTGGGTTATCGGGATTTGTTTATGGATTTGGAGCCGCGCCTGGGTCCCAACGCCCAATACAAAACCATTCTCATCCTCTTCCCTGAAATCCCCTTGGATGAGGCCCCTGAAATTATCGATGAAACCCAGGCTCAACTTAGCTTTGAATTCACGCCCATGGGTTTGATGATCGGCGAGTTCCATCCCGGACCGCCCAACAAACCCGGGTTGTGGAACCCCGACTTTCGCCCCTTGCGCTGTCCGGTCCCCATGCTGGTCATTCGCCACATGGTGGATACCGACCTACTTTTTCTGAAACGGGATAAAAAGCTTTTGAGCAATTATCTGGATCTGTTCGCCGACCGAGTGCCCAAACATTTATTCTCGATGTGTGAAGAGGCGGTTACGTCCTATGGCCTGGATGCCTCCGCCATGCGTCCGCGTCATAATGGAGCCGATCCCGTTCGGTAAAAAGTCATCGTCTTAGGCGGTCGGGGTTTGTCCCAAATGCCGCAGGCGATCCTCCAGATACCTGTTTACCGCCTCGCTGGCGCACAATCCCCGCGCCTTCCGGAAGTCCGCGGCCGCGAGTTTGAACTGACCGCTTTCCTCGAAAAGGCCGCCACGCGTGACAAAAAAGGGGTAGTAGTTCGCCAATTTGCCTTCGCGCTCCAGGGCGGCGAGGGCGCGCAGCCCAGCGCCAGGACCCTCCACGCGCGCCACCGCGACCGCATGATTGAGCGTGATCACGGGTGACGGCTTGAGCGCGAGAAGTTCCTCGTATAAATAGCGGATACGGGGCCAATCCGTGGCCGCGGCGGATTCTGCAAGGGTGTGGCAGGCGGCGATTTCCGCTTCGATGTGAAAGGGCGTAAGCCTCTCCCCGGCGGCGGATCTACCCAAAAAATCCAATCCCCGCCGGATATGAGCCTGATTCCAGCGGGAGCGATCTTGTTCCTCCAAGCGGCGCAGGCCGCGATCTCGGTCCTCGCGCGCGGGAAGGCGCGCGGCCTGAAACAGCATCAGGGCGCAAAGGGCGTGGACCCGGGGCACGGCGGTCAGCGGATGCTCGGCCAGTAACAGGCCGAGGCGGATGGCTTCCTCGCAAATGTCCTGGCGGATCAGGGTCGAACCCCGATGCGCGCTGTAACCCTCGTTGAACATCAGGTAGACGACATCTAATACGGAGGCCAGGCGTTCGGGAAGCTGTTGGGGAGAGGGCATTTCGAAGCGGATGCGCGCCTCGCGGATGCCGCGTTTGGCGCGCACCAGGCGTTGGGCCACGGTGGCCTCCTTATCCAGGAAGGCGCGGGCGATTTCGGAGACCGCGAATCCGCCCGCGGTCTTCAGCGTGAGCGCCAGTCGGCTCTCCCGCGCGATGGCCGGATGGCAGCAGGTGAAAATCAAACACAGGGCGTCGTCGCGCAACTCTGCCGCGAAACCCGCCTCTTCCGGCAGGCGGCCCAGCCCCCTGAGGCCGCGTTCCAACTCGGTTCGTTTTTCGCGGAACTTGGCCTCGCGGCGCAGCACATCCAGGGCGCGGTTCTTGGCCACTTGAACGATCCAGGCGCCGGGATTGTCCGGAATGCCCGTAAAGGGCCAGCGACGCAGGGCGAGCACCATGGCTTCCTGCACCACGTCCTGGGCGAGATCCAGGTAGGCCGGTCCGAAGATTCGCGTGAGCGTGGCCACCATCTGCCCCGCGCGATGGCGGAACAAATGGTCCACCAAGCCTCCGATTTCCGTTTGGGTTCCCCTGGTCATTGGGTTAACTCGTTTCAAACTTCAGCGTTTCTGTTTTCAGGGAGACTTCGTTTGGGGATGCGCGCGGGGCCGACCCAAGCCCGTTTCGAGTGCTGGACGCCCAAGGGTCTGGGCCGGTCGCCGCGCACGGGTTTGGGGCTGCGGTCACACCTGATCGATTTCGCGCAACTCGATGCGTCCGCCGTATTCCAAATGCGGACATTCCCGACTGATGGCCACGGCCGCCTCATAGTTTTCGGCCTTGATCATGAAGTAGCCGCCCATCACTTCCTTGGCTTCGCTGTAGGGTCCGTCCGTGACGGTGATTTTGCCGTCCTTGGCGCTGAGCCATTTGCCGCCCTCGTCCTTGAGCTTGTGGCCACCGGCCAGCTTGCCCTCATCGGCCAGTTTTTGACGCCAGGCCCCGTATTTGGCGATGACGTTTTGGATCTCCTCGGGAGTGACCCCGGACCATTGCCGGGGATCCTCGTGTAACAAAAGCATGTATTCGGACATGGGTTGCTCCTCTTTTTGAACTTGATCGCGGCGTTCATGCCGCGGTTTCATCATGGGAGACGAAGCAAGCGGGCGGATTTCGACATGGAGGTTGAAATTGGGGCAAAATTTTTCGAAGCAATATGGAGTTTGGGAAACTGAAATCCAATGAGAGTGGGTTGAAAACGCCACAGAGTCGTTTTTGTCGATTGCTTCATCCGTGAGGCTCCAAGTCACAAACCAAGC
>JBGTRP010000639.1:0-4695 GCA_041940685.1 Acanthopleuribacteraceae bacterium | reverse complement strand
CCTCGATTTTGAACAGTGGGATTTGGCGAAAATCGAACTGCTGGGTGCGCGAGAGAATGGTGGCGGGGATTTTGTGAAGCTCGGTAGTCGCGAGGATGAAAATCACATTGGGCGGCGGTTCTTCCAAGGTTTTGAGCAGCGCGTTGAAGGCGCTGGGCGAGAGCATGTGAACCTCGTCGATGATGTAAACCTTATAGCGGTCGCGGGCAGCGTTGTAACGCACCAACTCTCTCAACTCGCGGATGTTGTCGACGCTGTTGTTGGAGGCGGCGTCGATTTCCACCACATCCAAATCGTTGCCGTCCCGGATTTCGGTACAGGGCGCACATTTCAGACAGGGCTTCTCGGTGGGCCCTTCCTCGCAGTTCAAGGCCTTGGCGAAGATTCGCGCCGTGGACGTCTTCCCGGAGCCCCTCAAACCGGACAAGAGATAGGCGTGGTGGATGCGGCCGGATTTAATGGCGTTCTTGAGGGTCTGGGCGACGACCTCCTGCCCTACCAGATCGTCGAAGGTCTGGGGACGCCAAGCCAGGGCAGTCACTTGAGAAGACATTGATGTGGTTCCTAAGCCTCTCGAAAAAACAAGGCAATCCTAGTTGAACAGTCAGGCACCGGTACACGAAATATCTCGCTTAGTGCTGCTCCCGTCAGGGCCTGACACGGTTCACAAGCTTCCGTTACCGATGCCTGATTCTTCAACTTTCTCAAGCATCAAAAAAGTGGCGGAGAAGGAGGGATTCGAACCCTCGGTGACGTTTCCGCCACACACGCTTTCCAGGCGTGCACCATCGACCACTCGGTCACCTCTCCGTTAGCCGGGAAAGATTAACATAGGCCTGAATCCGAATGCAAGACCCCACCTCAAAAATTTGAGATCGTCGGAAACCCGCTGATCACACGCCTTTCAGGGCCAGGGCCACGTCCTTTTCGATCATGATTTGGATTCCCTCCGGCTCGATGGGCTTGCCGATGAAAAAGCCCTGTACCAGGTCGCAGCCATGCTCGGCAAGGAAGTGCAACTGGGCCTCGCTCTCCACGCCTTCCGCGATTACGGTCAAATCCAAACCATGAGACATGGAGATGATCGCCTTGACGATGGCCGCGTTGGCCTCTTCGCCCATCAACTGGCTGAGAAAGCCGCGGTCGATCTTCAGGGTATCGATGGAAAACCGCTTCAAATAACTCAGCGAGGAATAACCGGTGCCAAAATCATCGATGGCGATTCGCAGCCCCATTGCCTTGAGGTAGCCCAGCACCGCGATCGACCTCTCGGCGTCCTCCATGGCCAGGCTCTCGGTAATTTCCAGTTGCAGATGCTCGGGGGCCAACTCCGTCTTCGACAATAAGGAGAGGACCTTGGCGGGCAGGTTCTCGGACTTGAACTGCATGGCGGAGAGGTTCACCGACATGGTGATCGGCGGGCTGCCGCTTCTTTGCCATTGCTTGGCTTGGCTACAAGCCGTTTCCATCACCCATTCGCCCAGGGAGGCGATTAGTCCGCTCTCTTCGGCAACCGGAATAAACTTAGCCGGCCCCACCAGGCCGAGTTCGGGATGACGCCAGCGAACCAATGCCTCGACCGCCACGATCCGGCCGGTCACCATGCTCACCATGGGCTGGTATTGCAACACGAATTGTTTCCGCTCCAGGGCCATCCGCAACTCGTTTTCCATGGTCAGCCTGTGAAGGGCCGCCTCGTTCATCTCACGGGTATAAAACTGGTAGTTGTTCCTGCCGAGCAGTTTGGCGTGGTACATGGCCGCGTCCGCGTTGCGCAACAACACATGGGGTTGTTCCCCGTCTTCCGGAAACAGGCTGATTCCGATACTGGGGCTGACGTTTATCTCGAAGCCATTGAGCAAAAACGGGTCGTCAAAGACGGCCTGAATCTTCTCAACCACGGAGATGGCGTCTCCGCTTCGCTGAAATCCCGGTAAAACCAAGGCAAATTCGTCGCCGCCAAGACGCGAGACCGTGTCCGCCTTGCGCACACATTGCGACAGGCGTTGGGCGACAGCCTGGAGCAGCAGGTCCCCGATGGCGTGGCCGAGGGAATCGTTGATCCGCTTAAAGCGGTCCAGGTCCACGAACAAAACAGCCACCAGGTGGCCCTCGCGCTTAGCAGCCAAAATTGCGCGCTCCAATCGGTCCCGAAAAAGCTCGCGGTTGGGTAATTTGGTCAGCGGATCATTTTGCGCCAGGAATCGCATCTCGGTTTCCGCCCGTTTCAAATCGGTGATGTCGGTCACGACGGAAAAACTGCCGATAAAACGACCGCGCTCATCCCGAATCGAACGCGGAGACATGATGGTCGGGACATCTCCCCCATCGGCCTTCTGCCATCTAATTTCAAAAGGCGCCTCTACCCCACGTTCCCGTTTTTCGAGGTAATGGGCGTAAACGGAACGGTTTTCCTCGTCAAAAAACGAGCGCACCTCCTTGCCGATCATTTCCGCGGCGCTTCGACCAAGCATGCGGCAGAGCGCTTGATTGACATAGGTGAGCATCTCTTTTTCATCGATGACGCACATGCCCTCGGTCATGGTTTCCACCAATACCCGGTACCGCTCCTCGCTCTGTTTGAGAACCTGCTCCAACTCATGGGTCTTGGCCTTTTCGTTTTTCAGAGAGGACGCGGTCTCCGAGAGCTGAAAGGTCCGCCTCTCGATCATGGTCTCCAAATCGGACCTCGCCTTTTTGAGACTGACCATTTCCTGCCCGCGCCGAGCCAAATCCCGATACACGCGTCTTAAAAACCGCGCGTGAAACCAAGCCAACAGACCCAGGGCCGACAGCACGAAGAGCACCACCAACTGACGCGCCTTCCGTGACGCCGGGTCCTGAAGGCCCATGAGGGAAACGGTTAGATGAATGGCAGGGAATAAGAATGCGTAGCCGTAGACCCAGTTGAGCCGAGAGACCCAAAACGAATCATCCACCCCGGTCTTTTTTTCGAGATCGGTTTCCAGGGGCGAACGATAATTTTTGAGGCGGCCCGCGATAAAAAGCAAAAGATAGGGGATACAAAACCAAGGGACCCAAAACCAGGAGCGCGAAGCATCCGCTGGGCTTTCGATGACCGTTACTCTTAAAAAATCGTTGACCATCCAAAACAAGGTAGCGGCCGCGAAAAAAGCGTATAGGTAGCGCCACTTTCGCCGGGTCACGCTCACGCACAAACGCACGAAGGCGACCAGGATAATCGCATCGAGGCATAGGATTAATATCAATGTTGGCGTGATGGCGCTCGGGGAGCCGGAATGGAAATGCCCGGGCACCAATATGAAATAGGCCATCATCCCCAGGCCGAACACCGTGGTTCCCGCCAATTGCAACCACTGATTGAAGTAAACGCCGAGTCTGTATTCTGGATAATGCGGCTTGCTCTCGATGCCGAACAACGCCGCCATATAGGCGGAAAGATGGCATAGGTCCACGAGTAGATGGGGGTTCCAATCCTTCCAGACCCAACCCGGAAAAGTTCGAATCAAGTAGGAAAGGCACCAAAGGCACAACGCCAGGGTTATGAAATTCCAGAAGTATCGCTCCGGCTGCAAATGCACCCGAAACAGACCCCGCTGAACCGAGAGCACCGTAAGCCCCAAAAAACCCAACTCAAACCCAAGGCGAAACCCACGGCTCAAGTTGAGGGGAAACAGCAAGCTGAGGACGCCGAGCAGCAGTCCGAGACCCAACAGGATCAGGACCCCAATGAGAAATCGATCGCGTTTCAGTGTATCCAGCACCGCTATTCCCCCACGCGCCTCCTGTAATATTAAGTTCCATAAAAAAAGAAAATCCAGCCCAGAAAGACGGAAAAAGAATAATACCTAGGTTTTATGTTCAAAAAACAACGCGAGCTTCCGAAAATTTCTATCAAAAATTCCTCTTTTAAAACCGCTTCTCCCACCCAAACGCATATTTTTTTGCCAGCCGCAAAGGCCTGGTGAAAAGTCTGAGAGCGTCTACCGCCCCCCCGGCAACAACAACTTCAAGAGCGGGAAAAGCGACATTTTCAGGGGCGGCCGCGGATTCTTCCACCGGAAAAATCCCCCATCCGCTTTGTGGTATGATCCCCGTAATTACAGTAAGGATATCCCCATGCGTTTTTTATTTTTTGGCTTGTTATTTCTTTTATTCGCATCACCCGCATCGCGGGCACAGGGTTCCTCCTCCACCGACGCCAGCATTTCCTTCAAGGGAACCTATCAAGATCTGTATCTTTTTCGAGGGCATGTCTTCAACGACGACCCCGTCATTCTGGGCGAGGCCATTCTGGGGTTTTCCAATTGGTCTTACAACCTGTTTTTTGCCGACCCCATCGAAATGGCGGGCCCGTTGGAGCGCGAACTCAGCCACACGCTCAGTTACACCACCCTCGCCGGCGGCCGCGTCACCACCATGGGATACAGCTATTTCGACTACCAGGGGTTTCTGCCGGAAACCCAGGAAATATTTTTTCGGGTAGCCCATACCGGCAAATGGAATACGACCTATGGGATCGCCTATGATTTTGACGCCTACAAGGGCTACTACGCGGATGGATCGATCACCCGTTTTTTCCCCTTCTCGCGCAGGAGTTCCATTGTTTTCAATCTGAAGGTCGATTACATCATGTTTTTCACTCAAATTATCAGTTGGCTCCTAGTCTTCCAGATATCTCTTTCCTTACCTGGTTACTGGCATTTGACTACC
>JBGTRP010000638.1:0-4700 GCA_041940685.1 Acanthopleuribacteraceae bacterium | reverse complement strand
GCCGGTCGATTGCGCCCAGGTGAAGCAACTCGATGCGGCCGAGATCATGGGCCTGAATGACATTTTCCTGGAATACCCGGCGGCATGCGAACTGGGTCTTGATGCGCTGGGCAATGAGGCGCGAGGTGGCTTCCGGATTTTGGTTGGGACCCGCGCTCACGCCAATCGGGTGGTAAATATTGAGCTCCACATCGCCCAGCGAAAGCTCCAGGGATTGAAGAGAACCCTCGCTCAACCCGTGTCCCCGCTCGCGCAAGAGACCGGTCAACCAGTGCAGGATCAGGTTGGGAGCGGGCCGCTCCACGCCCAAGGCGGCCAGGTTGTCTTTTATATGGCGCAGAGCGGATTCCCAGTCCGAGACCGGAATTTGACGCTCTTTTTTGAGAATCTCCTCCAAGCGGGCAAAATCTATTGCCGGGTATGGATCTTCGCTCATTCGAAAAATAGAGGTCTGAAGCTCGGACTCCCTCAAGCGGTCGATCTGGCCCGGGCTCTTTTCCTGCATATCACTGAACTGGTTGCGGTTCACCCAATTTGTCCTCTATTTTTTTGCTCCACGAATTCCATGAACGCTCCCGGCGTTTTCGCTCGTGAAACAGGCGGCCAGAGATGAAATGACCCCACCCGATTTCCATCCTTGAGCGCGATGATTTGCCGTTCTTCCCGCTCGTATTATACAAAAATTCCACGCTGGCACGATTGGATTCTCAAGCCCGAAGGACGACTTCACACCAAGAACGAAGCCAAAAAATCAAGCCGCCGCACCCTTTTTCCTTCAACAGGATCGGGACTCTCTAGGATTCCCCTTTCAGGGCAAACCAGATTATGATGATAGGGGGAGAGATTGAAAGGGCGGAGTGAAATATGGTTCGTTTTTGGCAGGAAAAATTCCGGTTGTTGCCGGCCCTTGCCATCATGTGTCTGCCGGTTTTGGCGCTGTCCCAATTTCGCGGCGAATCCTACGAGTTGTTCGATATCTCCGCTCTGAACGCGAACGAACTGGCCGCGCTCAAGGCCCGGCCGAACCTCATCTGGTGGGTGGAGCTGGACGAACAACTCTTGGTGCGCGCCAAACCCGGCTGGCAGTCTCCGGGAAACGGCGTTCGCCTCATTCGACGCTTTCCCTACTCCATAGAGGACGATCGCCTGATGTTCCTCCGGCTTCCCAAACACGGCAACTGGAAGGATGCGGATGTCCTCGCCATGGGAGGCAGGTTCGCGGTGATTCGGGGCGGAGGAACCACACGGCTCCCGTTGCGGGACGGATTGGAAACGCTCCCGGATCGTCATTCCGGTCACCAACACGAACGCCCAGGGTACGCCTTCCGTCCCAATACGGTTCTGGCCCGTTCGGCCGCCCGCTGGCCGGATATGCGCTCCCGGGCCAAGGACGCGGCCACCGAACGCCTTTTGGATCACATCGACCCGGAACGCTGGTTCGCGGACCTGTTTTACCTCGCCTGCATCAACCGCTATAGCCTGGCCGATGAAATCAACGACGCGACCTGGTGGCTGGCCGAACAATTGCGCGAGCTACCGGGCATGGACGTCACCGTGGATGCGTTTCCGTTCCGGGGCACAAGGGGCCGCAACGTGGTGGGCGTATTGACCGGAAGCGAACGGCCGGACGACTGGTTTATCGTCGGCGCTCATTACGACAGCATTTCGGAGGCGCCCCTCATCGCGGCCCCGGGCGCGGAGGACAACGCTTCCGGAACCGCGGCGATTCTGGAAATGGCGCGCATCTTCGCGGAAAACCCACCCGAGAGCACGTTGATTTTCGTTTGTTACTCCGCGGAGGAGCAGGGCCTGTTCGGCAGCCAGTTCCACGCCCAATCGCTGGTCAACGGAGAGCATCAAGGCAAGGTAAAAGGCGTGCTGACCATGGACATGATCAGCTACACCGCGGATGCGGACCTGGACTGTCTGCTGGAAACCGGAGAACCCGGGGAGGGTTTGCTCACGCCCCTGATGAGCGCGGCGGAGACCTACACGAATCTGCGCATCGTGGTGTCGCTGTTCCCGTTCGGCTCCGACCACGTTCCCTATCTGAACCGTTCGATGCCAGCCGTGTTGACCATTGAAAACGACTGGAACCAGTATCCCGGCTATCACCGAACCACGGATACGCCGGAAAACATATCATTGGAAATGGGTTTGGCGGTGCTGAGGATGAATGTGGCGGCCCTGGCCGAAATGGCCGGGTTCAACCCGGCATCACCATTTAAAACCAGGTTCCGAGACGCCGCGCCGCCCACGGAGCCTCCGTGAGGCGAGACGCTTCCGCCTACCTCGGCGAAGCGGCGATATTTCCGCCGTCCACGGTAAGCACCGTGCCGGTGCTCTTTGCGGAAAGGCAAAGGTGAAGAAACCCACGGGCCACGTCCTCCGCGGTCACCTCTGCGCCCAAAAGATTGGAGCGGAAGTATTGATCGGGCTCCAGGCCACGCGCCTTGGCGCGGGCCGCGATCAGATCCGCATCGAACAGGGGCGTCCGAATGCGGTCCGCGTTGAGAGCCATGCTGCGAATGCCATGGTCCGCGTACTCCAGCGCGTATTGCTTCATGAGCGCCATGAGCCCCGCCTTGGCGATTCCGTATGCGCCGAAACCCGAGCCGGGGTTGAAGGCGCTTTTCGAGGTATTGAACAGCAGGCAGCCGCCCAAACCTTGGAGCGTCATGAGCGCGGCCGCGCGCGAGGCAAGGAATTGATGGGCCAGGAGGTTGATCCGCAAACTTTCCGTCAACTGATCGTCAGCCTCTCCGATAGGTCCCATAAAGGCGCGGCCCGCGTTGGAAACCAGCACGTCCAAACCGCCGAAACGCTCACCCGCGAACCGGATCAATTGGGACGCATCCTCCTCTTGGGTGAGATTGCATGCCATGGATGCCGCGCCGATTTTGTAAGTGGCGGAGAGCTCGGAGGCCAAGCTTTCCAATGGCGTGGCCTCTAAGTCCGTCAGCACCAGTTGGCTGCCAGCCTCGGCGAACACCCTCGCGACCGCGCGGCCAATGCCGCCCGCGGCGCCGGTGATTAGGCTAATCTGGCCCTCCAGCGGGCGGTAGGCTTTCTTGCCCAGCTTGGCCTGCTCCAAGGACCAGTACTCCATATCGAAAAGGTGGTCATCGGGAAGCGGACGGTAACGTCCGATGGACTCGGCCTTGAGGATGATATCCACCGTGTGCTCGTAAATATCGGCCACGATGCCCGCATCCTTGACGGTTTTTCCAAACGCCAGCACACCGATCCCCGGGACCAGGACCACCAGGGGAAGCGGGTGCAGCGGTTTCTTTTCCACCCGCTTTTGAGAAACCTGGGTTTGAAAGTATTGGCGGTAATCGGCCACGTAACGGTCCAGAGCCGTGGCCACCTGCTCACGGAAGCGGTCCAGGTCATTGAGGTTGGGTTCCTCGATGACCAGAGGCTTTTGCTTGGTGCGGATCACGTGATCGGGCGTAGCGGTTCCACGGGTCGCCAGGTCGACGAGGTCGGGACGATCGAGAAAAGCCTCGATTTGCGGGCTCAGCAGATGTTGGCATACCAGGTTGCCGATACCCGCCTCATGGCGGGAAAGCAGGCCCCGAATCAGGGCCGAGTGTTGATAAAAGGGCCGCCCGGCGGGCTTACGGCCACCCATGGCCACCAGGGATGGCCGCCCCTTCTCACGCAAATAGCCCTCGGCCAAAGCGACCGCCCGCATCATCCGCTCGTAGGCCTCCTTGGCCGTGGAGCCGAAGGAGAAAATGCCGTGATTGATCAGGATCAATCCTTCTACATCGGGATTGGATTCGTAAACCTCCACCGCCTTTTTGGACAGCGCGAAGCCGGGCATGATGTAGGGAACGATCCCCATGCTGTTTTGAAAAAGGTCGCGGCAAAGGGCCTCGGCATCCGGCTGGTCCGCGAGCGCCAGAATGGCGTCGGCATGTGTGTGATCGATAAATTTTTCGGGAATGAAAGCATGGAGCAGGGTTTCCACGGACGGCGTTGGCGCGTTGGACAGGAGCAGGTGGCGGCGCACGCCGTTCACCATGGCCTCATCGCTCATCGCGTTCAATTGGCGAAAGTTTTGAATGGGCTTCAGGCAAACCGCGGGCAAACCGACCGGTTCGATTTCGCCCATGTCCCAGCCGCTGCCCTTGACGCAAAGAACCTCGACCTGTTGGCCAAGCTCATCGGCTTGAAAGGTCTTTACGGAGGTATTGCCGCCACCATGCAACACCAACGCGTGATCCCTGCCCAGGAGCCGGGTGGTATAGACGCGTAGCGCCAGGTCTTCACCCAGGCCCGCGTAGTTTTTGCAGTAGGCCGCGGCATCTTGATCGGACCATTTCGACATGAGATCCCCTCCGTCGGAACCTGGTAGGAGCCGGTCCGGCGGAGTGGCAGTGCGCAATACGCCGAGCCGGCTCTGGTTTTAGCGCTGAACCGCCGCCATCACGCGATTCTGAATCCGATCGTTGGGGTCCAATGCCTGCATTCGGGCGAACAGGTAGCTACTCAACAGATCGTTGCCCTTTTCCTGTCGCAACTGGTCCACCAATTGGGCCCGGGTCTCTTCCAGCTTGTCCAGGTCCGGCTCCATTTTTTCTTTCAAGCGGACCAGCAGGAACCGGGTCGGGGATGAGCTTTTCAGACCGTCCAAGAAGGTTCCGGCCTCGTAGCTGTAAATGTCTCGCTCAAAATCCAAACCCTCACGG
>JBGTRP010000637.1:0-4708 GCA_041940685.1 Acanthopleuribacteraceae bacterium | reverse complement strand
ATGCAGTCGCATCCGCGCTGCGTGCGGCCGCCGCCTCCACTTCGTTTGCATCACGCGGCGAGCACTACACTGCCTTGCACCAGCTCACCACCGTCGCGGGCCAGGCCGAACTCGTGGAAGCCGTGCGCTGGGCTGACCGGGAAACCAACACTCCAGTTGAGAGTGAAGAGGAACGCGAGGAAGAGTATATCTGAATGTCCATTTCGATGATCAGGCTATTTTTTGGATAAGGAGAAGGTCAAGCGCCAACCATGGAACCCATTTATGAATTTCTAGCTCGACTTCGGAGGCTTGGCATTCGAGTTCACGCCGAGGGGGGCCGCTTGCGCCTCGATGCGCCTAAGGGCGCCCTGACCGCGGATCTCCGCGACGGACTTCGCGCCCGCAAGCAGGAAATTCTCCAGTTCCTGGCAAGGGGCCGCAAAGCCTCGGTTACCCGGCATGAGGGAATCCGGCCGATCTCCCGCGATCAAGGTCCCATGCCGCTGTCGTTCACCCAGCAGCGACTCTGGTTTCTCGATCAATTGGAGGGCCATAGCACGGCCTATAACATCGGTACGGGTCTTCGTCTTAGCGGCATTTTCGATCCCGCCGCGCTGGAGAGCGGATGGTGGAATATGGTGCGCCGCCACGAGACCTTGCGCACCAGTTTTCCCGCGCGAGACGGGCAGCCCGAGCAGGCGATTCATGCTCCCAGGCGAGATCCCATGCCCCTGGTCGATCTAAGTGGGCTTCCCGAGACCGCGTGCGCGGCGGAGGCCCGTCGCCTGGAAGAGCTTACATCCAAGAGCATCATGGATTTGTCGCGGGTTCCCCTTTCCCGCGTCATGCTGATGAGGTTGGGGGGCGAAGCGCATATTTTTCTGTTGTGCATCCATCATATCGTGTCCGATGCCTGGTCCCTTGGACTCATCGCCCAGGAATTGGGCCGCAATTACGCGACCATGGTGGGCGACCGAGCCGGGTCCGAAGCGCCGCTGGCCTTTCAATATGCCGATTTCGCCTATTGGCAACGGCAATGGCTGGAAGGCGCTATTTTGGAAGCGCAGCTCGCCCACTGGCGAAAACGATTGGCGGGCTGCTCTCAACCCGTGGAGCTGCCCGCGGACTTCACCGAACCCGAGCTTCCCGATTATCGGGGAGCGCAAGTTTCCCTGACCCTGGACAAACCGCTCGTGGCGCGCATCACCCGTCTGGGGAGGCGGGAGGACGCCACCTTGTTCATGGTGCTGTTGACCGCATTCAAAATCTTGCTTCATCGGTACACGGGCGCGGTGGACATTGTGGTGGGCACGCCGGTCAACGGACGTCATCACCCCGGAACCAATCCCTTGATCGGCTGCTTCCTCAATACGCTTGCGCTTCGCAACGACCTCGGCGGGAACCCCCGCTTCCGGACGCTGCTGAGAAGGGTTCGCGACCGAACCCTGGAAGACTTCGCTCACCAGGATATCCCTTTCGAGAAACTGGTGGAGGAACTGCAGCCGGAGCGGAATTTAAGGCGGCCGCCTTTTTTCGATATGATGCTGAACCTGCTCAACACGCCGGCCGCCTCGCTGAGAGTCAGCGGCCTGCAGTTCAGCCCCCTAGAATTGAGCGAGCCCGATTCCAAATTTTCGCTGAATATGTACATGGTCGAGCACCAGGGGATGCTGACCTGTAGGCTTGTCTATCACGCGGCTCTGTTCTCGCGCGAGCGCATGGAAAGCCTTTTGCGCCAGTTGCGCTTTTTATTGCAACAGGCGGCCGAGGCGCCCGACCATCCCATCGGCGCTTATTCTTTGGTGCATCCGGAATCTGCCGCAATCCTCCCGGATACCCGCATCAGGATCCCCCGTCCGCGTTTCCCAACGGTAATCGAGACCACCCACCGGATCGCGGGCGAATTCCCCGACCGAGTCGCGGTTTGCCATGGCCTCCGATCCCATACCTACGGCGCGCTTGTCGCGAAGGCGAAAGGGATGGGTGAGATTCTTGCCAAGCATGGAATCCGCCCGGGGGAGATCGTGGCGCTTCACGGGTCGGCGCGGTTCGAGTTGGTCGCGGGGATGCTTGCCGTGCTCTCCGCCCGAGGCGTTTTTCTGACTCTGGACCCGGAGCTTCCCGAGGCCCGGCGTTTGCTGATGATGGCGGAAAGCGGCGCGCGTCTTGTGCTCGAGCCCGGGGGAATGGCGCCGGCGGGAGGGCCCGACCCGGTCCGCGTGACGGTGGTGGATGGCCGGACCGCGGATCCCTCCATGGGGGCGGCCGCCGCGGACGCGCTGTCACCGGCTCGCATCGGCGATCCGGCCTACGTGTTCTTTACCTCCGGAAGCACCGGCAAGCCCAAGGCCGTGTTGGGGAGTCACGAGGGTTTGGCGCATTTCCTCGCCTGGCAGCGGGCGGCCTTCGAGGTATCCGCGAACGATCGCTGCTCCCGGCTCGCCAGCCTGTCTTTTGACGCGGTGCTGCGCGATATTTTTCTGCCCCTGACCAGCGGCGGCTGCCTGTGCTTGCCCGGCGAGGAAGACCTGATGGAGCCGGGCCGGACGCCCGTCTGGCTGGACCGGCAAGGCATCACCCTTTGCCATAGCGTGCCATCGCTTGCCGGCTCCTGGCTGGACGCTGGTTCGGGGGTTGCCCTCTCCTCCTTGCGATGGCTGTTCCTTTCCGGGGAAGCGCTGCCCACCGCCCTCGTGAATCGCTGGCGGAAGGAATTTCCCCTTTCCGGTCCGGTGGTGAACTTCTACGGGACAACCGAGGCCACGCTGATCCAATGTTGGCATCGCGTCGAGGCGCATCCCCGCGCCGATTTTGCGCCCGCGGGCCAACCGCTACCCGAAACCCAGGCGCTCGTCCTGGGACCCGACCATCGCCTTTGCGGCATCGGCGAGCTCGGCGAAGTGGTTTTGCGAACGCCGTTCCTGTCCTTGGGCTACCCCAATGCGCCGGAGGAAACGCGCCGCCGTTTCAAGCCCAATCCGCATACCGCCGATCCCGCGGATTTGCTCTACTTTACCGGCGATGCGGGCAGGTATCGGCCCGATGGATCGCTCGATATCGCGGGCCGGTTGGATCGGCAGATTAAGATTCGGGGAATCCGCATTGAGCCGGGTGAAATTGAGGCGGCGCTACGGCGGCACGAGGCGGTCCGCGAGGCGGTAGTCCTGGCCCATGAGGCGGAGACCGGCGCCACATCGGGCCAAAAGCGCCTGGTGGCTTTCGTGGTCCCGAAATCCGAGGCCGCCTCGCGGCCAGAAGATGATGGGATTAGCGGCCTTCGCGCCTATCTTCAGCGAAGGCTCCCGCCGGCCTTGATTCCCTCGGAATACCTGTTCGTGGCTTCCCTGGCCCGCACGGCCACGGGCAAGGTAGACCGTGCCGCCATGGCGCGGCTGATCCCGGCCGTTGCCGAACCCAGGGCGAGAGGGGAAGGGGGTTTTTCAGCGCCGCAAACACCCACCGAGGAGATCCTGACCTCCATTTGGGCGGAGGTTTTGGGGTTGGAGCGGATCGGATTGGACGACGATTTCTTCCGTTTGGGAGGCCATTCCCTGCTCGCCACCCAAATCATCTCCAGGGTGCGGGAGGCCTTTTCCGTGGCGGTTCCCTTACGCGCCCTGTTCGAGGCGCCCACGGTGCGCGGTTTTTGCGCGCAAATCGCCCGTTCCCGCCAAGGGCTCAAAACCAGCGCCATCCGGCCCATGCCTCGGGACGAGGACCTGCCGTTATCGTTTGCCCAACAACGGCTGTGGTTTTTGGACCGCTTACAGGGCGCCAGTCCCACCTACAATATTCCCCTTGCCCTGCGGTTGGGAGGGCGCATTCTCGTGCGCGCGCTGGAGGACAGCCAGGCCCGTATGATTTCGCGCCATGAGGGCCTGCGCACCATCTTTCCGGAGCGGGACGGGAGGGCGATGCAGCGGGTGTCGCCGCCGAACCATCCCCGTCTGCCGCTACTCGAATTGGTGGGGCTCGCGGATCCAGAGGCCGAAACAGCCCGCATCGCTTTCCGCGAGGCCCAGCGGCCTTTTGACCTGGATGAGGGGCCCTTACTGCGCTCTCATCTGCTGCGCCTCGGGTCCGAGGAACATGTGCTGCTGATCACCATGCACCACATCATTTCCGATGTTTGGTCCATGGGCGTGCTGGTTCGGGAATGGGTGGCGCTCTACCAGGCTCTTGCCGCGGGTCGTGAAACGAGTCTTCCCTCCCTGCCCATTCAATACGCTGATTTCGCCTTCTGGCAACGGGAATGGTTGCGGGGCGAGGTCTTGGAAGCGCAACTGCATTACTGGAAGCAGCGCCTGAGCGGCATTCCCAGTCTGCTCCAATTGCCCACGGACCGTCCGCGACCCGCCTACCAGACCCATTGCGGCAGCCGGGAACCCGTTCTTCTTCCCCCGGAGCTGAGCCCGGCGCTAAAGCAGTTGTGCCTCCGGACCCGGACCACGGCATTCATGTGCTTGCAGGCGGCTTTCGCGTTGCTGCTTTCCCGCTACAGTGGCCAGAAGGACATCTGTATCGGCGCGCCCGTCGCCAACCGCAACCGCAAGGATATGGAGGGATTGATCGGATTCTTCGTGAATACCTTGGTTTTTCGTTCCCAATTTCATGAAAATCCCACCGCCACCGACCTGCTGCGTCAAATCCGCCAGGACGCCCTGGACGCCTACGCCCACCAGGACATCCCCTTCGAGCATTTGGTAGAGGCCCTGCATCCCGAGCG
>JBGTRP010000636.1:0-4709 GCA_041940685.1 Acanthopleuribacteraceae bacterium | reverse complement strand
CGCTGCTTGATTCAGGAGCGTATTTTCAGCACCAAGGCTTTTGGCGTATCGCCCATGACCGATGAGGAGAAAGAAATATCACGACTCAGCGACCTTCACGATATTCCCACGATCGTGGATGCCTGGCTGGAGGAAATGTACGGGCTGGTGGCCGCGAGCGGCGCGGAAATCATCGGCTGTACGACCACCTTCGAACAAACCTCGGCGGGCGCGGCTCTGCTCAACTACTGCAAAGAGCGCAATCCCGATTTGGTGACCCTGATGGGCGGGGCCAACTGCGAGGGCGAGATGGCCGAGGGAATTCTCAGCCTTGGCTGCCATATCGATCATGTCTTCTCGGGGGAGAGTGAGGCCAGCTTCATTTCTTTCCTCAAGGAAATGGCCAACGGCAACCGTCCAGAGGCGAGAATTTTTGAGGGTACGCCCTATCTGAACCTGGATTTGATGCCCAAACCGAATTACGACGAATTTTTTCAACAGCGACTTTTTCTCTTTCCCGACAGTGAGTCCGGGGAATGGCCCGCGATCATGATTCCCTACGAATCCAGCCGCGGCTGTTGGTGGGGCCAGAAACATCACTGCACTTTTTGCGGCCTCAACGGCATGGGCATGGCCTTTCGCGAGAAGTCAGCCGACAAGGTCATCGCGGAGCTCAAACAGCTTTACGAGGAGCATCCCTACGCCTCGGTAAACATGGTCGACAACATCATGCCCCACACCTATTTCAAGACCCTGGTGCCGCGCGTGGCCGAGGAACTGCCCGAGGGGATTTCCATTTTCTTCGAGCAAAAAGCCAATATTACGCTGCAAAAGGCAATCGCGCTCAAGCAAGCCAATATCGACCGCATTCAGCCCGGTATCGAATCCGTCAGCAGCGCGTTGTTGCGCCGTATGGACAAGGGCATTAAAGCCCATCAAAACATCGCCCTGCTTCGCTATGGGCGCGCGTTGGGCGTTCATATTATTTGGAACCTGCTGGTGCGCTTCCCCGGCGATGAGGAAAGCGATTACGAGGAAATGCTGGAGCTGATTCCCCAATTGGTTCATCTGCGGCCCCCGGAAGGCGCCCACAAGGTCTGCTATGACCGCTTCAGCCCTTATTTTATGAATCCGGAGAAGTACGGCGTCCGCAATCTGCGGCCGCGCGTGCAATATGCCTCGGTCTACCCCGAACGGGCCGATCTCCACAAGGTGGCCTATCATTTTGACGCGGATGTGGACAGCGCCCTAGACCGCAACCCGGGACTGGCCAAGGCCATGGACGATGCCTGCAAAGCCTGGATTGCCGCCTGGGAAAAGGAAGACGAAGAGGTGGTTCCGCTGCTGCGGGTGAACCGGCTTTTCGACGACGAATACCTGCTCATCGATACGCGCGGCTTGCCAGGCGCGCGGGAACAGGCCTTCCTGGACCGCGAAGAGGCGGCTACCGTGTTAAATGGGCGGGGCGCGCATGAACGCAACAAGGTGGACCGCGCGCTGAGGAACAAGTGGGTGGCGGAGTTGGACGGCCGCTTCGTGCCCTTGGCCGTGGCGCCGCTGGAGTTGATGGTGGAGTTTGAGGAAGAAAACAAGCGCGTGGCCCAGGATCAGGAAAAGATGGCCATGTAGAAAGTCGCGGCTGACGGGGAGCGGAAGAGAATGGGGATCCTGATCCAGGCGTTTCTGTTGTTGGCCCCCGCGGTTTCCAACGGGAAGGCGATCCCGGTCGTTGGCAACGGCGAAAAGCCCGCGGCACCGCCCCAATCCCTGGTTCTGGTCGAGGATTTGCGGCTGGGTCCGGAGGCCGGTGCGCGGTTTATCTGGTCGGGCGCGAACCTGGGCGTTCAGGTCGACCGCCTCGGCCGGATGTACGTGCTCGATGGGGGAGAGAACCGCGTGGTCGTGCTGGCCGTGGATGGCGGGTTCCTCCGTCAAATCGGCGGTACGGGCAGGGGGCCGGGTGAGTTCGAGGGCTTGCGCTCCTTTCAAATTTTGGGGCGGGGAGAAGCGGTTGCCTTTGCCAGTCTGCAATCGGCAGGCGCCTTTTCCTTTTTCGATGCGCAAATGAAATTTGTCTCGCGGAAAAGGTTCGGCATGGCGGGAGTTCGCCTGCGCGGCGCGTCGCTTTCCCCGGATGGGCGTTGGATTTTTGGCAATACCAGCCATACCGAGAGCGAGAGCGGGGAGCGGGTATTCCGGAGCCTGATCATGGACGAGGCGTTCCAGACCAGAGCGTTGTTGCTGGAGCATCGTCAAAAGCCCTTGGACCGCGGCCGGATGCTGGACCGCGCCCATTGGGTGGAAATCCTTACCGAGCGGCTTCGCGTCTTTGCCGAGGGAAAGAGCTGCTACGCGGCGTTTACCGAAGATGGAAAACTCTACACCGCGATTGCCGATGCCTACCGCATCACGCGTTGGAGCGCGGATATGGAAAAGGAGTTGGTCATCACGCGTGAGTACCGCCCCATTCCCCAAACCGAGGCGGATGTGGCCGCCATCGCGGACCCTATTCTGGAAGCGGTGCGTTCCTTGCTCACCGGTGAGGCCCGCGACCTGATCACACCCGCGCTCATCCGCGAGGTTTTGCGCAAAGCGGATTTCCCTCTTGTGAAGAATCCCATTCATGGATTGCGGGCCGGGCCGGGGGGAGGCGTATTGGCGATTCACGATCAAAACCGGGATACGGGCTTGGAATGCGCCGATCTTTTCGACCGGGAGGGCCGTTTTATCGGTTCTTTTTGCCACCCGCATCTGGGGTTGGGCACCATGGTGTTTCGCGGCGCTTTCGCCTACACCATCGAAAATGTAGCCGAGGAGAATTACCTGGTGCGCTACCGCTGGTCGATGGAAGCGGCGCAACGTTGAAACCAAGGCTCCATGAAGTCTGAGAGCGCGGCAACGCTCTTTGGAACTGGGGCGCCATGGAAATACCAGAAGGGAATTCCTTTTGGGGGCGCCCAATCTGCATCATAGGATTTTAGGTATTTTTTAATTCTTGTATTAAGGCATCGACCCTAATGGGTTTGCTGAGGTAGGCATCCATCCCCGCGTCAAGGCATGACATGCGATCGCTGGACATTGTACTGGCGGAGACCGCGATGATCCGGGGCTGATCTTTGGATTGCAGCCGATTGCGGATATAACGTGAGGCTGCCAGCCCATCCATTACCGGCATTTGGATATCCATGAGCACCAGGTCATAATGCTGCCGCTCAAGGGCCTGCACCGCTTCCTTTCCGTTACTGGCGATATCGGCTCGATAGCCCAAACGCTCCAATAATTTCAAGGCTAGGCGCTGGTTTACCACATTGTCCTCCGCCAAAAGAATCCGAAGCGGCCGCCGCTTTCCCAACTTGAGGTCAAATGTTTTCGGGTGGTCTTGTGCGCGGCGGTTGGAAAATGAAGATGGTTTTTCAACTTGGCATAGGACGGAACAAAGCGCCCGGAAATATTGGGCTGGCTTAATGGGTTTGAGGAGCGTGCCCGCGATGGACCGGGAACCGGGAAGGCGCAAGGGATTTCGATCTGAAAGCAGTAGAACCGGCCGGTCTCTGCTCATTATTTTAGCGATCGTTTGACAAGGGCTCTCATTCAGGATGCGATTGCACAATATCGCCGCGTCGTAACCGAGAGGCCTGTTTCCAGCTTCATTCCGGTAATCATGTGATGAAAAGACGTTCACGACGCAGCCCCATGTTTCGCCCCATCGCTTCAAGATAGCTCGGTTGTTTTCCGAGTTTTCTATAATTAACAGGCGCTTTCCCTCCAATAAGAGCGTTTTTTGTAAATATTCCGGCAGGTCGTCGGAATGGGAGACCTGGGCGGGGATGGTGAAGTGAAAATGAGAGCCTTTTTCTGGCTCACTCTCGACCCAAAGGTCGCCACCCATCCGCTCCGCGAGTTGTTTGCAGATAGAAAGTCCAAGTCCGGTACCGCCATATTTACGCGAAACAGTGGCATCGGCCTGTTTGAAGGGCTGAAATAGGAGTTTTTGCTGGTCGGCAGGTATTCCAATGCCCGTATCGCTGACCGAAAAGGAGAGCTGGTGGTAATCGGCCTCGTAGGAAAGCGCTGCGGATTTCTCTCCGCTCCCCCTGTCCCGAGGGTCTTGGCTAGCCTTGGAGCAGAGGAAAACCATGACTTCGCCCTCATCGGTGAATTTCAGCGCATTGTCTACCAGATTTACAAGGATTTGCCTCAGTCTTGTAGCATCGCAATGAACGATATGGGGGACCTGCTCGGCAATGTCATAAATCAGCTCGATGCCTTTTTCCTGAGCCTTGGCCGCCAGCAAATCCACCACATTTTCCACGCAATCTCGCGGATTGAAGGGGTGAACCTCCAGCGTGAGTTTCCCAGCCTCGATTTTAGAAAAGTCCAAGATTCCGTTGATCAGGCTCAATAGCGAATTCCCGCTCTCGCGGATGATTTCTACAAACTCCCTTTCCTCGGATTTCAATTCCGAATCCAAAAGCAGACTGGTCATGCCAATGATGGCGTTCATCGGGGTGCGAATTTCATGGCTGATCATAGAAAGAAAGGCGCTTTTGGCGCGGCTTGCTTCCTCCGCTTCCCGCCGCGCCCCTTGTGCATTTCGAATGGCTCGTGTCAAGTCCCGGGTTCGGGAAGCTACCTTTGATTCCAGGTTTCGGTTGACATCCAGCGTGTTGAGATGGCTTCTGACGCGGAGGATCAGCTCCGGTTTGGAAAAGGGTTTGCAGAGGTAGTCG
>JBGTRP010000635.1:0-4713 GCA_041940685.1 Acanthopleuribacteraceae bacterium | reverse complement strand
CTGTCGCGATGATGGTGCTCGGCGCTCTCCCGGCGAGCAGCCAGCTGGTCATCGGCCACGAAATCGGCGCCGGAGAGGGAGTGCGCGCCCAAACCCTCTCGCCGAACAGTGAGTACGACACGGCCGTCCCCGCGCCTCACGACTCGCTCGGGTTCGAAGTCGGCGCCTTTCACGTGCGGCCCGAACAGATGCTTCCCTACTTCGAGCGGCTCGCGGCTGCTTCCGATCGTGTCGAACTGCGGATTCAGGGCCACACCCACGAACGCCGTCCGCAGCCGCTGCTGGTGATCACCTCGCCGGAGAATCACCAACGGCTCGACGAGATCAGAGAGCGTCACCACGAATTGGTCAGAGGGGAGCGCGACCCCACCGACCAGGATCCGGTCGTAGTACTGCTCGGCTTCTCCATCCACGGCAATGAGCCCATAGCCGGTTTTGGAACCTGTTTGCGCCGCGCCCGAGATGGGGTCCACCTTCCAATCTCCGAACAGCCTGGCCTTGGATGCAAACATCCAATCCTTCCACATGGGATTGTGGAACACCACATCGCCGCCCTCCGTGTAAAGCGCGAACTTGTCCTGGATGCGGTTGTTCTTGTCATCCACCTCCGCGTACAGGGCATAGGCGCGGGCAATGCTCGCGCTCTCTGCCGAAAGCGATGCTTCGAGGTTTACGGTTGATTTGACGCCATAGGCGGTTTTGATTTCGGCCTTTCCCTGCCCCTTGCCGTATTTGACCGAGTCGATGCCCACTCGAAACAGGCCTCCATGCGCCTCCTTGACATTGCCGCCCAATGGTCGCGTAGCGTCATTGCCCTGGGCGTGAGCGGTGGTGAAGCGCGCGTAGCCCGATACACCGGTGGCTTGCTGAATGGGATCGCTCGCATCATAACCGTTGAGGGAGTCCATCTCCGCGGTAAAAAGTCCGCCGGTCAGACTGAGCGCCTCCCGGTCGCGGATCTCGGCATAGCGGCTTCCCGCGGTTCCAACGGGTGGCGGATCGGAAACCGGATCGCCGTAGGGATTGCGCAATGTGGCGCTCCCCAGCACCCCGATCATGTAATCGAGGAAGTTGTACTGCCCCGGAGCTATGCCCAACGCGGGGCTGTTGTCGATGCCCACCCCGCCGAAAATCGCCAGGAATCCGTTGCGAAAATCTTTGGTAATGGGATTGCCATTGGCATCCTGCGTTGTACTCGCAATAGAGCGATTCCCCGAGAGCACGTTGGCGCCGATTCCGAGCAGGTCGCCATGAACCGACGAGCTTTGGCTGTCGTTGATGATTTTCCGGACCACCAGGTCGATGCCGCGGTGGGGAACCTGTCCTTCGCCATTCAATTCCTCCGCCCGGTCTACATTGTCAACGATTTCCAACCCGATGATCCTATGGCTCTCGGGGGCGGAGGGGGATACATGGCCCTTGATTACCTCAATGCTGGGCACCTGGGCCAGACTCGCCGGCATGAGAAGAGCCGCCATGAGCGACAAACTCAACCACCGTGTTGCTTTCAAAAATTTCATTTTTCCTCCAATTCTAATTATTCTGAATCCGGTGTCGCGGGCACAAGACTCCCATGCCGGCGTCCGCGCCCTAAGGCGCCGCCCTCGCGCTTCTGCTTACCGAACCTCCCGCATTCCCTTTCCCCAGGATACCGGCGCACCAGGCTCTCGAAGGGATCAAGGCGGCTTCCGCACGGGCGAGCGGTAATTCGGAAGCTGGCCTCAAGACGATGAAAACTCCCTGTCAGGTCTCATGCCAAAACGCAAAAGATAAGAATCGATCGGCGCATCGATCCTTGTGCGGCGCCGAGACAAGCGCGCCAGGTTATTCTGTTTTTTCTTCTTATTGTACTTTGTCAAGATAGGTAGATTCTATGGTAATTAGGTTTAAATTTCAAGTAGAGTTTTTATTGATTAACGGCTTCTGCTTAGAATCCAGCTTTAACCTAAGCAGGATCATGAAGAGAGATTTATTGGGGCCGGAGCCAGATACGGTCGCGTGGTATAATCTTTTCACTGTCCGTAATCCACTTGGGCTCGGCCAGGGATCCTGGTTTGCCTTGACCTCGGGCTTCATTTGAGGCCGAATGAGTTCAGACTGTCCGCTTTCATGGCTGCCAAACGCGGCGGCGGAATGTGGAGATCGTCCAGGAGTACGAGAGGCCCGGCAGGGTGCGGACATGTCAGAGGATGGAACCAATCTAACTTTATACCCGCGAGTAGTTTCCCTCCTTTCTCACCGAATCGTAATCCAATAATTGAAAATAATTTTGGCAATTTTGTTGTTTGCTCTATCGGACCGAATTTGATTGAGTACTTTCCATTTAAAGCATGAAAGGCGCTGAGATGAATGCCAATCCGGAAAGCTCCGTACTATTGATTGTTGAAAACGATGCGGGTTTTGCGGCCAAACTCAAAAAGCACCTACGTCTGGAGGGTTTGCGCAATTTCCTGGTCGAAACCGTGGAAGACGCCCGCTTTTTATTGAATTCGCTGAGGGCCGAACTCATTTTGTTGAACTTGAACGCGGTCACGGATTGGGACGCGCTATTGGCGATCCGGCGTGACGCACAGGAGCGCGGTCTGCCGATTCTCTACATCGAGGGTTTCAAGAAGACCGGTCAAATGGCGGAGCGTTTGCGCGAACAGGACGTAAAGAGCGTCCTCTCGCTGCCGTTTGGTTTGAGCGACCTGGTCAAGGCGCTGCAAGCCCTCCGCAAGGACCGTGATCCCATGATCGGCTTGAGGTTGGGACCCAAGGGTCAGGAGGTGGAAATCACCAATCTGCTGGGCTCGGGCGCCATGGGAACGGTTTACGAGGCCCATCAGGAGTCATTGGACCGCCATGTGGCGGTGAAATTTTTGGGCGAAACCTACCAAAAGCACGATCCGGATTCGGCGAAGCGTTTTTACAACGAGGCCAAAGCCATCGCGCAGATGCGCAGCCCCCATGTAGTTCATGTGTTCTTCGTGGGCACCCATGATGACCGACCCTATATGGTAATGGAGCTGATCGAGGGACCCAACCTGGACAAGTACCTGCGGGCCAAAAAGGTGCTCTGCCCAAGAGAAGCGTTGGATTTATGCCGTCAAATCCTGATGGGCCTGGCCCATGCCCATCAACAGGGCAAGGTGCATCGCGATATGAAGCCGGCCAATATCATGCTGACCAAGGAGGGGCAGGCCGTAATTCTGGATTTCGGGCTGGTGCGGGGGAGCGGGGCCCAAAACCTTACCAAGGTGGGCATGGTGCTGGGCACGCCGCGCTACATTTCACCGGAACAGGTGGTCGGCAAACCCACCGATCATCGTTGTGATCTCTACTCGGTGGGCATCATCCTTTTCGAAATGTTGGTGGGCGAGGCGCCTTTTCAAGGCGAGGATTTCCTTGCGATTCTGATGAAGCATGCCAAAGAGCCCCTTCCCAAACCGGACAAATTCGGCAAAACCTTGGACGCAAGGCTCTTCGAGATCATCGAGAAGCTGACCCAAAAGCAGCCGGAAGCCCGCTACCCAAGCGCCCGGGAGGCCGTCCAAGCCATCGATGCGCTCGTGGCCGCCACCTCCAATGCAAGCCTGAATCAGAGCGCGGGCGGCGCCACCACGGTCACGCGCGGAATTCGCCCCATCGGCGGTTTGGCAATCAATGATTCGGGGACGCCCATCTCGCGATTCGGCAAAATCGCCCCTGAGCGCGCGCAATCCCTGCGCATCGTCCAAAGTATCCTCACCCAAATTCAGGATATCGACGACCTGGGTGTTTTTGAACGCGGTATTTTAGGCGTGGACTCGAACAAGTTGGTCATTTTCTCTTGTTTTAACGGCCTGGCCGCGATCGAGTCGGAGCTGGATGAAATCACTTCGCAGTTCAATCGTTTGTCGCGGGAAGAATTGGAACAGTATTTTGAAAAGGAACGCTTTTCATGAAAAAACTGGCCGAATTCGAGGGTATCGCCGGCTTTCGCTGGGGCGCATTGCGGGACACGCGGGGGGTGGTTCATTTCTCAGAGGACGCGCCTCAGGTGGCGGACCGCAAGATCGCGCTCATCGAACAGGTGCTGGGACATGCCCCTTTCCAGTTGGAGCACGCGGACCTGATCTTCGGCAAGGGCCGGGTTCTGTTGCGCCGTGGTAGTTTCGGAATGCTGATCCTCTTTTGCGAAGACATGGTTAATGCCTCCATGGTGGATATCGTCATCGAGGAGGAATGGCTTTCCAAGGCGGAACCGGAGGTGCGAAGGACCATGGATCGCTCCTCCCCGGGTCAAAGCTCCATCACCCTCAGCCCGATCCAATCAATCGGCATTAAGGACGAACTGGTCCCGGGCGAGGTGGTGGAAGAAGTGCTGGAAGTGTTCACACGCTTCCTGGGCCCCCTGGCGAGGGTGCTTGCCCAAAAAGCTTGCCGTGAGGCGGACCTCGATCTCGAGCATCTTTCCGCCCGCGATTGGGTCTCCCTGCTCAACACTTTGGCGGCCCGCATCAGCGACGAAACCAAACGCAATGCCTTCTTGGATCAAGCGGTTCTGTTGAAAAATAAATTTTAGCGCAAGCATGAGGAGAGATCATGAGCCTTACCATCAAGTTTGCCCTTTTCACCTCCCTGCTATGTCTGGCCATCATTGGAGGAATCACCTTTTTCTCCTACCAAATTTCATACCGGCAGCTAGAGTCTTCCTTGGGGCAAGAGTTGGAAGCCATCGTCCGCACCGCG
>JBGTRP010000634.1:0-4714 GCA_041940685.1 Acanthopleuribacteraceae bacterium | reverse complement strand
GTCGGGCGAACGGTAGATATGCAAATGAGCCTTTATGCCCGATGTGGTTTTTTTGGTGCGCGAGTCCGTCATTTCCATGATCATATTGTATTTCCCCAGAAAATGACGCACGCGTTCAAACTTGCCCAGCGGACTGTCGAGCAGGGCGTCGCTGAAATGATCGGGGAAGTACTGGGGAAATCTCTGGCGGTAGTGTTTGAGTGTTTTTTTGAGCCGTTCACACACCAGGGGCGGCAGTTTTTTGGTGAGCAGCGCCCGGCACAGGAAATGGATGCCCATCTCCGGATTAGCCTCTTTCATGAATTCGGGGTTGCGGCTCTTCTGCCCGCGCAACTCGTGTAGACCCAGCACCAGATTGGCCTGGGGCGCCAGGGGGTGGCCGGGAAAGCGGTAGACCAGGTCCATGAGGGTATTTTTGGCTTTTCCCAAATGCTCTCCTCCCGCGAAATAGATGAACGAGGCAATCTTTTCGTTGTAGAGGTCCTGCAGGGGAACCTCGTTGTCGTCGGTCGGAGCCTGAATCAGAAAATTGGTGCGCGCCGAACCGATAAAGCTCTCATCGGAATGAGCCTTGGTGGAGATCATGGCCTGATAGCGACCCGGCGCATCCAACCAAAACCCGTCCTTGGAGATCATGATGGAGGTGAGCTGGGTTTTGGTTGCTCCCGGTTCCAGGCACTCCCGGTTGACGGGGCATTTTTGTAAGGGCGGTTCGTACTCCTGAATTTGCCCATTCGGCTTTTTGACCAAAATCTTGAGCTCCCCGAAGCTGGGGCTGAGGTAGGGCAGCGGCCGGCGGATTTTGCCCTCGTTAGATACGGAGAGCTCCAGGGTAACCGGCTCCATAAACTTGAAAACCGACTTGGAGGGTTTGAGCTCGAAATGGAAATCCGAGTGCTTGGCCGTCATGCTTTGGGGTAAAAAGAAAGACTCGGAATTGGTCACCTGAAAGTCATTGCCCGCTCCTGGGCAGATTTCATTGTAGAACGCATGCCTCAAATGGAATTGTTCCGTGGCGTCAAAGCTGTAGTCAAAGCGTTCCCAAAAGTCGGAAATGCCCTTCCAATGGTTGGCCGGGTAGTTCATGAAGGAGTGGCTCTCACAGCGCTGTGGGTGTCTGAGGTTGAGAATATGGCCCAATTCATGAATGATCCAGAAGTAGTATTCTCGTTGCAGATACCAGCCGTTCCTGCCTTCCACCTTTTGGGCCAGGGCGTCCCAAAAAATAGCGGCGCCTTGGCGGGGACAATCATTTTGGAACTCTTCCTCGCTTTCCCCGAAAAGCTGTTGCCCCTTGTGGCGGTCGAACATAATCCCGACCAGGGCCGGGAAATCGTCTTCCTGGTCGGTTCGACCCTCATCGCGGTACTCACCGAATCCTCCCGGCAATATCATCAGATTGAGACGCCATTCATCCTCGGACTTTTTGGGCGGGAAGGTGAATTCCATCAAATCGTGGAGCTCTTTCTCGTCCCAGTAGAGATCCAACTCGTCGGATGAGGCTTGTTGCTTGTACTGCTTGAGAATGTCTTCCTCGATCCAGGTTACCTTGGCTTGGACGCCCACTTTTTTGAAGATGGATTCAATGGAAAGGTTGAGGTCCCGGTCGCCCGGCGGATTGCCCGCCACAACCTCGGGGTGTACGGAGTGGGCTAGAGACTCGGGAAGCGGAATTTCCTCGGTTTTGCCGATGCAGATTTCGATTTGACGGTAGAAGGGAGACTGAAAGCGAAGCGTTCCCTGGAATTGCTCGAGCTCCTGGCTGCGGAACCTGCAGGTAATCCTGATATGTTCCGCGTCTTCGACCTCCACATGCAACCTTCCATTGGTGTTGGGGGCTTCTTCCCCCCTGAAGATCATGCTCGGCTTGCGGATTTCCCAAGAGTCCTTTCCAATGATCAACCATGCCCGCATGGAACAAAAGAATGAATCGTTCTGGAAGAAATCAGCGCTGACCACGCCGCGTTTGTCGATGGTTCCCTCGAATTGACTTTCCCAACGAAGTACGGCGCGCAGCCTGGCGCCGCCCTTGGAAGTCAGGACGCCCTCGTAGGTGCCTTCTTTCGGTTTATTCATGATGCATGCCCCCAAATTTTCTTGCGACGGGGGGCGGCTACCTCTCCAAGCCGCCGGAAGCTTACCTGTCGGTCCCCAACCAAAAAGTCACTTCGACGCTTCCGGTATCCAAAATAAAACTCGCCGTGCCAACCCCACCTTCCCGCGAAGTCAGGAAATCCATTTACGGCATATTTAGGATCAAAATTCTCTAGCTCTCCCCGATTCCAGAAAGACCGTGAGTGAAGCCATATCATGGTTTCCTATTAAAAGAAGTGGAAATCTCGCGCCAGCTATCTCACCAAATTTGTTTTTCAGGCAGTTTTTTTTGTGGCCGGAGGCGGCTGTTTTGATGCAAGTATCTGTACAAATTGACCTTATGTGAAATATGAGATTTTTTTAGGTTTTGGTTTCAGGTTAGGCGCCCTTTCCTTCTCCTTAGGGCGAATCCTTCATGACCAGGCGAAAACCCAGGTTATTCGCCCTGTGGTTTTCCTTCACCCGAAACCTGGCGGCGGACCGGCAACTGGCGGCGAAGTCGCCCCACCCCCCTCCGCGAATCACCCATTCGGGAGCCCGGAAGAGAACGGAGCCCGTGGGATCGGTCACGGAATCGGGGCCCAAGGGCTCGTAAATATCGGAGCAGAATTCCCATACATTGCCATGCATGTCATGAAGGCCCCAGGGATTGGCGGGCAGGGTGGCCACGGGTAGCGGGTTTCCGCGATAACGGCCCTTGGGAGAATCGCCGTAGGGGTAGTTGCCGTCGTAATTGGCTTGATCGGTGGACAAATGGTCTCCCGTATGAAAAACCGAGGTCGTACCCGCGCGGCAAGCGTACTCCCATTCCGCCTCCGTCGGCAGCCGGAAACGGTCGCTTGCCAATTCCTTGTTTAGCTTGCGTATGAAATGGAGCGCATCCTCCTTGGATAGGTTTTCCGCCGGGTTCCCTGGGTTTTTGAACGAGCTGGGATTCCAACTGATTACCGCGTCCCAATGAGCCTGGGTCACCTCTGTTTCCATCATCCAGAATGCCTTGGTGAGGGTGACCTGATGCCTTGTTTCATCCTCGCCTCGGTCCAACTCATCATCAGGGCTTCCCATCATAAAGCTGCCCGCGGGAATGTACCGGAATCGGAGAGCGTCTCCATTGGGTAGGCGAACAATGCGAACCAACCTCGCCATCTCGCGAGTCACATCCTCGTCCAATGCTTTTAGAGCTTGCAGCGTAAGATAGGCCCGCTGGAATTGTAAACCGCGGCGATAATCGTCGAGCTTTTGCCACAATTGGCTGACTTCGGCCTCGCGTTCGCTTTTGGCGAGAAGCCTTTCGATTCTCTCGCGCCATTCGGCGAGGAAGGAAGTGTCTGGCCAGAGTGCGCGGTAGGCCTCCAGGGTTTCCTGCATACCGGGAAGGTTCGCCTCGCCGGCCGTTTGTTCGAATTGGGCTTCGAGCCTTACTTTTTGACTGTTTTCTAATTCTGCCAACTCCGATGCTTCCTTTTGGTGCTCGGCTTCTACCGCGCGAAGCTGGGCCAACAAAGTACGGGCCGCGCCAATTTGGCGGGTTTCAATTGCATCCTGGAAGGACTGGCGAAACCGCTCTCCGGGGTCCGGCGCGGGAATCGAGGGTGGTGGCTGCGCCGGTCCTCCGATGGGGAGCAGGGTCCTCCACGTGGGCCAAAACCATCCACCGGCCAGCGCCAACAGCACGGCGGGCAGGAGCCACCATCCGCCCTTGCCGCGCTTTCTCTCGGGACTGCCAGCCCTGCTGCCATGTGCTTTTCCGTAAGCAGGTCGGTTTCGGCGTACGGGCGGCATGGCGGCGCGTGAAGGAGTTGTGCGAACCGGCCGGCGTCGCACCGGGGGTCGGCTTCCCGGGGGCGCAATGGTCCCCCTCGATTTCGCCGATTGGGGCTTGGCAGGTTTGGAGGAGTTGGCTCCTTCCGAGGTAGGGGACATGAGTTTGCAGAATCCAAGTCACTTTTCCTCATCATATCACGAGAGCCATCCATGGGAAGCCGAGCAAAATGGGGAACGGGGAATAAAGCGGCGTTGGCATCCTGTTTGCTCGGTTATAAGCCTGCCGATCTGGCGTGGAGGTGAAGAGATGTTTTACATTGGCTTGATTTTGATGGCGCCGATTTTCCCGGGCGATAGGCCGGAAGCTTGGGAAGAAGTCAACAGCGGGGTGCAGGCCGTTTACGACGCGGTGTTGGGGGAAGACGGTCGTGTCGATTACGCGAAATTGAGCAAAAGTCCCGAACATCTGGCCTCGCTGGATCGGTTTGTCTCCTTCGCGGGTCGTTGGGACCCGGATAGCGCCAAAAACGCCAACGAAAAAATTGCCATCCTTTCCAATATGTACAATGTGTACACCCTTGCCGGCGTGATGAAGGCCTGGCCGGTGGCCTCCGTGCGCAAGATCCGCCCTTTTTTTGGTTTTTTTACCAAAAAGGAATGGCGTTTGGGGAACCAGAAGATTTCACTCAATCAGATCGAAAAAGAGCACCTCCGGCACCTCGACCCGCGCATTCATTTTATTATCAACTGCGCATCCGCCTCTTGTCCCGTCATCCAGCCGAGGGTTTTGACCGCTGAAAACGTGGAGGCCGTGATGGAAGCGGCCACGCGCCAATTCCTAAACGACGCCAGGTTG
>JBGTRP010000633.1:0-4718 GCA_041940685.1 Acanthopleuribacteraceae bacterium | reverse complement strand
CTAACCTGCTTGTCGGCATAACCCGCGAAGGAGGTATCGCCGGATTGTTCGAGCAAGCCGGCAAACGCGCCCACGTTGAAACCGGCCAACGAGATGACCGCCTTGACCTCCGGATGCTGGAGCGCGGCCAACAGAACCAGGCCGCCGCCGAAGCTATGGCCGAAGAGCGCCAGACGGGTGGGGTCGATTCGATGCTTGGCGCTGGTCGCCTCATCCTTCAGGTAACCCAAGACCGATGAGATATCCTCCAGTGAATGTTGGTAGGAGTAGGCGCCCTCGCTGCCCCAGGACCCACGGTAATTGAAATAGACCGCGTTCCAACCCGCACGGCGCAGGACCTGGGCGAGGTCGAGGTTGCGCTCATTGCCTGGAAAACCATGGGCGAGCACCATGGTGGGATGAGGCCCCTCGCCGGAGGCCATGTAGATCAACCCCATGATTTTCGAACCATGGCTGTCGATGATCAGCTCGGCCATGGCTGGCGGATATGCCGGGTTGGGCGGCGGATCTTGCCTAAAAGGATCGCCCGTCCCCGTGCGAACCAACCACGGGGACAAGCATAATAGGATCCATTTGCCGATCATTCGCGCACCCTCGCCATCGCGCCGGTCCCGTAAAGGAAACGGGAAGGGCCGCGCCTGTTACTGAATGCCCTTGGCCAGCTTTTTTATGGGTTTGACCAGTAGGAATAGAATCACGCCCGCGCCAACGGAGGTGGCCACCACATTCCAAAACAGATCCGGCATCTGTTGGATGGAATCGTTTTTGGCGACCTCCAGAATTTCGGCCACCGCCTGCTTGAAAGCCGTCAGGTCGCCACCACTGACGATGCTGGGATCGACCTTTTCGATAATGCTTTCGTCGATTTTCCCCAGAATCTCGGGTGAAAGCGAGGTGGCGCCGTCGAGGAGATCCTTAGCCTCGTCGGCCTTCTCGAATATCGAGAAATTGAATCGGCCCGCGATCAAACCCGCGATCAGGTTGCCCAGCGAAGTGGCCAGAAACCAAATGCCCATCATTTGACCGACGATGCGCTTGGGCGCGAGTTTGGTGATGGTGCTCAAACCGACGGGGCTGAGGCAAAGTTCGCCGGTAGTGTGCAGCAAATAGGTCATCGTCAGCCACATGGCCGAAACTTTAGAGGTCGCGGCAAAGGTAGCGGCTCCCACCATGACCAAGAATCCCAGGCCCAGAAAAATCAAACCGAAGGCAAATTTCGCGGGGCTGGAGGGTTGCAGGTTGCGCTGCGCCAGTTTAATCCACATGGCGCCGAAGAATGGCGCGAGCAGGATGATGAAGATGGGGTTGACGGACTGGAGCCAACTCGCGGGAGCGGTCCAGCCGAAGAATTCCAGGTCGGTAAAGTATTTGGCGAACAGGTTCAGGGAGGAACCGGCCTGCTCGAAACCGGACCAAAACACGGCCGCGGCCAGAAATAGAATGGCGATCAAGCCGATGCGTTTTTTCTCATCGCTGTCAAACCCTCCGGCCACAAACAGGTAGAGGAAGTAGAAAATCGCCAGGGTAACGATGATCACGCCCGCGGCCGCGGCGAGCCCCTGTGCGCTGGCCAGGTTGATCGTGCCCATCAAATGCAGGCCGCCCAGAATCACGACCATAAGGATTCCCAATCCAAGGGCCAGGTTGGTTTTGCCTTTCACGACCTCCGCGCCGCCCTCGGTGGCCTTGGGCTCGACGCCGTGATGGCCCAAATGTTTTTCGGTCAACTTGTACTGAATGAGGCCGAGAACCATGCCGATCCCGGCCAGACTGAAGCCCAAATGCCAGTTGACGTTTTCGCCAAGCCAACCGCAAAGCAAGGGGCCGATGAAGGCTCCGAGGTTGATGCCCATGTAAAAGACGGAAAAGCCGGCGTCCCGGCGGGCGCCGCCCTCGGGGTAGAGATCGCCCACGATGGTGCTGACATTGGGTTTCAAGAGGCCCGTACCAATCACGATGAGAACCAGGCCCAGGTAGAAGGTGGCCTCCGTGGGCACGGCCATGCTGAAATGGCCCGAGGCGATGATGATGCCGCCGTACCAAACCGCGCGTCTCTGTCCAATAAAGCGGTCGGCCAGCCAGCCGCCGGCGAGGGCCAAAAGGTACACGCTCGCGGTGTACAGCCCGTAGATGGCGGAAGCCTTGCCATCGGAAAACCCGAAACCGCCATCATCAATTTTTGCGACCATAAACAACATCAGCAAGCCACGCATTCCGTAGTAGCTGAATCTTTCCCACATCTCGGTAAAGAAAAGGGTCGCGAGCCCTCTGGGATGGCCCATAAAGGTTTTTTCGGTTCCGTCATTCATCGTCATACCGCCCTAAGTGTATTCATATTATCGGTTTTGGATCGAAGCCTCGGCTTTCGTTGTTTCTTCCTTAATAGTTGTAAGAGAGAAGTTTAGGGAAGCTTCCATCATAAAAGACCGCATCGAGAGAGTCAACCGGGACGTGCAAAGATCCTGCCAGCGCCAGTCCGTCAGGAGCGCCATGGGTTTCGGCAGGAGGCCGCGAGAGGGTCGAGGGGCGGCATCCGCCTCAGACGACGGGCGGGCGATATGTTACAATGCCCTTGTTTTTGACCGTTTCCCTTATCTCAGCATGGCGCCCACCGGCCATGGATCAAGAGGGCATCATGGGCTCGAATCAACCACGCCAACCGGATGCGGGGAAAGCCAGCGATGATGAGTTGGTCAAGCAACGCATCAAACAGGCCATCGATTCCAAGGGCCTCAAGCTGAAACAGTTCTCACGCGAGTCCGGGATGGCCTATCCCAGCCTACGGGATTACTATCGTGGTATGCGCAAACCCGGATTCGAGGCGTTGGCGACCCTGGTGAAATTCACTGGCGTTTCCGCGGACTGGGTTTTGCTCGGCACGGGCGCCATGTACGCCGGCGACGATCCGCCCATGGGCGATATCGACGAGCGGGTGCTGGGCCATATCGCGCAGATAGTGGAGCGGGAGCTCTACCATCGGCCGGACCCAAAACAGGCCGACCGGGTCGCGGAGGGAGACGGAGTCGAGGGTTTGTACGCCCTATCGCGGCGCGAATTTCAAGAAAAACTCAATCGGGTGGGTGAACAATCGGTGATCGCGGCCAATGTTTACAACCGCATCGCCCATATCGAGGATCCAAACGCCAGAGAGGCCGCCATCAATCGAGAGGTCAAGGCGTTGGTTCGCTTGAATCGAGGCATCAGCGCCACCAAAATCACCGAATAACCGGCAAGCGATTCCCGATAATCGGGCTGGTATGGCGCATAAAAAAAAGGGAGCGGCGGACCACTCCCTTTTTCAATTGATGGCGAGAACGCCGACCGCTAGGTGGTCGTGGTTGTCGCGTTCTGGCTGGCGATTTTTTCTTGGCTCGAACGGATAATGCTGTCGAGGGAAAATTCTTCTTCGAGATCTTCCTCGGGCGTGGCGATGGTTTCGTCGGGTTCCAGCTCCACATCGCGGTAGACGGTCATGCCGGTTCCCGCGGGGATCAGCTTGCCCATGATGACGTTTTCCTTGAGGCCGCGCAGACTGTCGACCTTGCCTTCGATGGCGGCCTCGGTGAGTACGCGCGTGGTCTCCTGGAAGGACGCGGCCGAAATAAAGGAATCCGTGGAAAGGCTGGCCTTGGTGATCCCCACCAGCAGCGGATGCCCCTTGGCCGGCGCGAGTCCTTCGGCGATGACCCTCTCGTTCTCGCGCAGGAAGCGGAACTTATCCACCCGCTCGCCCACGATAAAGACGGTATCGCCCACCTCGTCCACTTCCATCCAGCGCATCATCTGGCGGATGATGATTTCGATGTGCTTGTCGTTGATGTTGACGCCCTGCAGGCGGTAGACCTCTTGAATCTCGTCCACCAGGAACTTCTGCAATTCCTGTTCGCCGAGAACATTGAGAATGTCGTGAGGGCTGCGCGCGCCGTCGATCAACTGCTCGCCGGCCTTGATGAATTCGCCTTCCTTGAAGTGGATGTACTTGCCCTTGGGCACGGAGTACTCCCGCTTGTTGCCGTATTCGTTTTCCACGCTGATCTTCTGTTGGCCGCGGCTGATGTTGCCGTAGTTGACCACGCCGTCGATCTCGGAAATCACAGCGGGCTCCTTGGGCTTGCGGCCCTCGAAGAGCTCCACGATACGCGGCAGGCCACCGGTAATATCCATCTGGCGGGTGGTGTCCTTGGGGATCTTGGCCAGCACATCGCCGGCGGAAACATCGGTTTCCCGCTCCACCATGATGAGCGAATCGTTGGGCAACGGGTACTTGCCGATGGTCTTGCCATTGTCATCCTTGATGAGAATGGCGGGATGCAGCTTCTCGTCATTGGAAGGGACGATCTTCATGCGCGAGAAGGAGGTGGCTTCTTCCACTTCCTCGATCATGGTTTCATTGGGGATGATGTCCTTGAACTCCACCCTGCCCGGAACCTCGGTCACGACCACGAAGGAGTATGGATCCCATTCCACGAGCACCGAGCTCTCGGGAACCACCTGCTTCTCGTGAACCTTGAGCTTGGCCCCGATCACCGTGGCGTAGTGTTCCTCGCGGCCTTCCTCGTCCACGACCACGATGCGGCCGTTACGAGACAGGCAGATTTCATCGCCGTCCTTGTTGGTCACGGTTTTCATGTTTTGGTAGATCACCTTGCCGCCGCGTTTGGTGATGTGGGTGGACTGCTCGTCGACCGCGGAAGCCGTTCCGCCGATGTGAAAGGTCC
>JBGTRP010000632.1:0-4736 GCA_041940685.1 Acanthopleuribacteraceae bacterium | reverse complement strand
TACCGCCCGCCCTTCCATGCGCGGCTACCGTCTTGCACATCGATACACGCGAGGATACCGCCATCGAAACCGTAGGCATGGCCCTGATGAACCACGAAGTCGTTGTAATTGGATTTCAGCCGGTTCGATGTCCAGCGCTCTTGAGTGGTCCATCCCTCGGGTCCGTGGCTGACCGCGATACGGTGGGTGCCGACGCCATCGGCCCCGACCAGGAGGTCGCCTTCGGCGGTCAGCGCCGGCTGGACGATGCTGGAGCCTGGCCAGGAGTGTCGCCAGAGTGTCGCCCCGTCCGCGGGCGCCAGGCTGGTGGCCGTGGAATCGCTTAGCAATAAAATTTGTGGCACGCCCTCGATGGTCAACAGTTGAGGCGAGCTATAGCTTACGCCGCCGGCCGGCCCGAACCAGAGCGGCTCGCCGGTAGCGGATTCGTAAGCGACAAGGGTTCCGGAAACCGCGGCGATCACGGCCTCGCCAACCACCAAGGGCGAGCCTGCGTATCCCCAGTGCGGCGCCTTCCCCTCGACATCGGAGGCCGCTTCCCGCGTCCATAAAAGAGAGCCATCTTCCGCATCGAGCGCGTTCAAAACTCCCGTGGCTCCGAGCGTGTACACCCGATCGCCGCTGAGCGTCGGCGTGGCGCGCGGCCCCGCGCCCCCCATGGCCTCCCAGAAACGGGTCGTGTCGCGATGGAGCCAGACCGTTTCACCGCTGCCTAGCCTGTAACAGGCCACGATTTCCTCGTCGCCGCGCTGCTCCTGGGTATAGAAAAAGTCGCCGCGAACCGCGAAGGACGACCAACCCGGCCCTACCGGTTGGCGCCACAACTCCTTGGGTGGAGACTGAGACCAGTCCGTCTCGATGCGCACGCCCGGAATGGCGCTGTCTCGATGGGGGCCGCGGAATCCGGACCATTCGACTCCCTCGGACACGGCGGTCGGTGCCGCGGCGGAAACCTCTGGTGCGTCGCCGATTCGGGCCAGGAGCCGATCCTCGTGAGTCTCCGCCCAGCGCCAGGTGAAGGAGGCGCTGTAATCGCCGGTCACGCCATCGAAACGGAGGAGGCTCCAAGCGCCGCAGGCGAGCAAGATGGTCGCAATCATCGAAATGCGCCGAGCTCTTTCGGGAAGGCGATCGCGGACCACCGCCCAAAGGACGAAGGCAAGGCACAGGAACGGGATGGCGTACATGGGGAACATCATCCCCATGCCACCCGTGGCAATCGATTCATGGAGGATGGCGAAGGCGCCCAACATCCCCGCTGCCATTAGCAGGATCGCCAACCAACGCTCTGATCGAGGCGCGCGGCTGAAGAACGCCCACCACAGCAGGACCGCCAACCCTCCTCCGAAAACGCCGCCAAACACCCCAATCGCCATCGCGCCGGGCAAAACCTTTGGAACCACAAACCTCAGCAGCCACTGCAGCCCCACGGCGACCACCCCGGGCCATAGCCGGAGCGGCAACGGTTCAGCCTGTTCGCAAATCCGTTCGTGGGTCATATCTAATGCCTCCCTTGAACCCAGAGTCGTGATCTGATTCTTTAATAACCCCGTTGACTGTCCACGCCAATTCCCGCGAGGAACAAAAACCAAAAGCAATACGAATGGGAGCCCATCGCGTTTAGTCAAGAACTCCAACCCGAGTTTCTCAATTCAGGGAGCGCTGTTAGGAAAGTCTCGAATATCAATCCTTCATGAGGGTCTCCATAACCCTTCATGGCTGTTGGATGGCCTGGCCATTTTTTTTCTACTTCCTCCGTGAGAATAGGAGAGCTCTCCGAAATAAGACTGGGTCTCCGTGGGCGTGGAGGCATTTGTGAAGCGAAATAGGGTCGCTATTTCTCCCCGGCGAGGAATCCATCGGGTGAAACCGGCCAACTTTGGAATCCAAGGTACCGAAAACGCAGATCATAGGAACCTAATGCCGAGTCGATGAACTCCCCCGCGTAGTGATACGGGTTGGTAGCCCTACTCGTAGCAGCCGACAAATTACCCCAGGCATCGTAGAGGTATTGGTCGGTTGCTGTTTCTGAATCGTCCGAGAGCGCGGTTACCCTGCCGTGGCCGTCGTGGTGGTAGTAGCGCGTCTCGCTACCTCCAACCTCCGGTTTCAGATCTTCTCATGCTTCGAAATCAGTTACAGGTTCGTTGGGCCTTTGAGCCCGCTAGAGATCCGGATGGGGTTCATTCCATATGGGAAACGCCCCCTCGCATAGGAACGACGAATGGACAGAGAGCCTCGTTGACTTTTCTTTCACGGGTGTAGTATGTTTTTCTCATCACCATAAATTGGCTTTTCCAACAGAATGGTCTTCCTGAAAAAGATCAGCGCTTTAATAAACTTTGAAGCCTCTCCGTGGTCAGTAGTTTAAAGGCGAGCCAGGGGGCCTCCCGTGAGTCCAAAATCGGAAACCGCCACCACGTCCAACCCATTTCCCGGCCGCCCGATGATCTACCACCCTTTGCTTCAAAACCTGGAGTTGGAAAAAACCTACGGCCATCACGCGGTGGTCAACCACGGGGAGACCTGCGGCTTGTTCGAAAAGGAGCCGCTCAAGAGCAAGGGCTCGCCTTCCAAAGCGCTGATTTCCCTGAGCGGTTTTGCCGATCGCAACCTGGGCGCGCCGGACAGGACGATTAAAGTCTCTAAAAAGAGAACCCTGAAGGAGTGGTACGGCTGGCGCTGGAAGCGGACCCTGCCGCGGGATTGTTGCGGCGAGGAGGAGTGGCGGGAAATCGAGCGGCTGGAAAAGCGTCACGAGCGCCGCAGGGTGCTCTGGACCAAGATTTCCGGCCTCTGGACCAAGATCAAGTCCCGAAAACTGGCGATCTGCACACTGTTGGTGGTGGTATTCGGGATTGCGGCGGCGAAGCATTTCCGGCCGGTGGAAATGTGGAGGGTGCTGTTGACGGAGGGTCCCGGCGCCGCGCTTCAATGGTTAAAAGACCCTCAAACTCCTCGTGAAAAATTTATTCGTGCCTATGGACTTTATTCCTCCGGAAATTTTGAGGAAGCCTTTCGAATTACCAATTCGCTCATGAGCGTGAAAGCTGAACCAAAATTAAGGGGAGATGTTTATTACCTGGCCGCGGAATTGGCGAGGAGAAGCCATCAAGATAACACCTTGGAACTTTACCAAGACGCGGTAACGAACTATTTGGAGGTCAACGCGTTCAACAGTATCCACTTGGCCTACACTTCAATGGCCAAGTTTTTGATCGACCTGGACGATCCTTCCCTGGCGGTAAATCATTTGGATTTCGCGAAAACTTTGCCCGCAACCAAACCCAACCTTGCATATTTTCATGAGGTAGAATCGGAACTATATTTCAAGGTTGGCAATTACCAACAGGCGTTAAACGCAAGCAAAATGAGCCTCAATTATTACGAGGGAGTAGACATCAACGGCACAGCAAGGATGCTGAGCAATGTGGGCTTTTATGAAATGTTATTGGGAAATTTTGAAAAGGGGTTGGCTAAAACCGTGGAGTCGGAGGTCATCATCCTCAAAACCGGAAAAATGAAGCTATATTTCTACAACAAGTTAAACCTCATGCTATTCCTGAAGTGTTCCGGCTTTTCTCATCACTCCGTCGAGGGTACGATTAAAGATTATGCCGAAAATGAAAGAGACCTGGTGTTAGAAGGGTACCTAGCCTTTTTAGAGAATTATTCCTGTGAGCGATTGCGTTTAAAAGGGGACGGTGAATCGCCACCTCCACCGCCTGATCAACAATAGCCCCAATCCTTATTTAATGTTGCGATTAAAATTGGCGCCATGTCACCGTCGATGAAAGGGCAAGTACCTTCCAACTGAAAGCTTGCCCTTTATCGCGACTTATTCCCGTTTGTTTCGGTCACTTGGCTTCGATAACTCAAAAAATAAACCATGATCCCTTTCAAACCCCTGGAGGCGACGGATTGTTTGTGCCGTCGAAAACATTGCCCATCCCTCTCATCCAAATCTGACCAGAAACGCATTTTTTTGAACCACAAGAACACGGCGTCACACGAAGAAAAATACTCGGCTATTTAAAGTCAATGAAACACTACAAATTCAATTGTCTTGTCCGCGTGTTTGCTTCGTAATGAATTTTGCTGTTTCTGGACGGGGCCGTTCTAATTTGAGTTAAATGAGTCTCTTGTTTAACTGTTTTCCTCCGCGAGGATGGCCTGTGCCTCCCTGAGCATGAGCTTGGTGGGAAAGGCGCGCACCCCGTTGCGCAGGTTGATGATCATACCGCTCTGGGGTCGGAGGCCGGTCATGCGCTCCAGCAAAAGCGCGTAAAGGGAGATCTGTAGGCCGTACTCCACCAGATTCGCCTTGGGCAGATGGGATAGGGGACCGAACCCGCGATCGCCATAGCGATTCTCGGCGGTGATCTGCTTGGAGGTTTTCCAGTCCGCGATGACGAGGGTTTGGGAAGCGGGCCTCCAAGCCACGAGGTCGGCCTGACCCGCCACGCCCCAATCCGCGTCGTAGAGCAATGCCTCGGCAAGAATGGGTTCCAACTCGCCCCTTCGCCACCAGGCGAACCAGTCCGGGAACATGGGACTGCGGTGGTCAGTCGCCTCGGCTTCGCCGTTGAGAAAGGCCGCGATATCGGCATGCACAAGGTTGCCCTCCTCGCGGGCCCGATTGCTGTTGGCCTCCCACTCGGCCAGGATCGCGGCCGGTGATCTGCCGCGGTATTTCGGGTTGTTGCCGCGCGCGCATTTCTGGGCCATGCGCGGCG
>JBGTRP010000631.1:0-4737 GCA_041940685.1 Acanthopleuribacteraceae bacterium | reverse complement strand
GTCGCGCTGACCGCCATCGCCCTCCTGCGCATCCAAAATCATGACCCGCGATCATTGCACCAATTGACCCTAATTCGCGAGGTCCTCATCACGCTTTCCTTCCCCACGCTTGTTTTACTCGCCTATTCTTTGTTTCACTCCAAAATGCCTTCCATAAGTTGGGTTTGGTTTGGCTTCAGCCTGTTTATTCTGATCCTGGACCGCAATTTGGACTTTGCTTACAAAACCTTGTGCCAACTGGTCATGCTGGCCGAAGTGGCCCGCACGGTCATCCAGGCGATGATCCGCAAAAAACCGGGCGTCTGGATCGTGGGCATCGGCCTCCTGGTAGCGGCGCTCTCCATTCCCGTAGAAATTTTTTGGCTGGCCGACTCAACACTTGGCCTGGCCGGAAAAACCTTTGGACTTCCTTTTTATGGCGGCCTGTTCCTCATGGTCAGCCTAACCTTTCTATTGGCGCGTCAGTTCGCGGCGACCAACCGACAACTCGCACTGCGCCTGGAAGAGGTGAAGAAGCTATCTGATGAAAACTTGCAAAAGGAACGCCAGGCGCGGGAACAGGAGGTTCGCGCACGCCTGCTGGAGGCCGATAACCGGCGCAAAACGCGAGAGCTGGAAGAGGCGCGGGAACTGCAACTCTCCATGTTGCCGCAAAAGCTGCCCGAGCTCGGCCATCTCCGGATCGAGACCTTCATGCAAACCGCCACCGAGGTGGGCGGCGATTACTACGACTTTCATTTAGACGAGGAACGGACCCTCACGGTGACTCTGGGCGATGCGACCGGCCACGGCATCAAGGCCGGAACCATGGTGGCCGCGGTCAAGAGTCTGTTTTCTGTTCTTGCCACCAAACAACACATTCCCGACATCTTCATTGCCGCGAACCGGGCATTGAAAAAGATGAAAATGCGCAACATGTTTATGGCCATGAGCCTGCTCAAGATTCGGGATCACCGGGTAGCGGTATCCGCCGCGGGCATGCCGCCGCTTCTGCTGTTCCGAGCGGGTACCCAAAGCGTGGAGACTCATTTGATCAAGGGCTTGCCCTTGGGAGGTGTTGCCGGTTTTCCCTATCGTGAGCAAGAGATCGAGGTAGAAGTGGGTGATGTCTTGCTGCTGATGAGCGACGGCCTGCCCGAGTTGTTTAATTCATCCGATGAAATGTTTGGCGAGGAACGGGTACAGAACATCCTCCGTGAAAAGGGAAGCAACACGCCGGGGCGGATCATCGAGGCCCTCTTGGATGCTGCGAAGCGCTGGGCCGGCGAACGTCCCCAGGACGATGACATCACCCTCGTGGTCATCCAAGTCACGGGATGAACCCTGCCCTGAGCTATCCTGCAGGGTCCCGGCGATTGCCTAATAAGGCCGCGAGTGGAATAATAACCAGCACCAATGAAGACCGTCAGATTGATGCTTCAAACCATGAACGGCCGCTGCCCCCATGCGGCCGAGAATCGAGGTTGCCGCCATGTTCCGCCATTTTTGGATTTTCTTGCTTTCGCTGATGCTAGGCCTGGATTGGGCCGCCACGGCTTCAACGCCCGCTTCCAGGGAGGGCGGGGCCCCCGAGCTCTTGTTGATATTCGATGCATCGGGCTCCATGTGGGGCCAGATCTCCGGAGAAAACAAAATCGTCATCGCACGCCGCGTGCTGAAATCCTTGGTCGGCTCGCTTCCCGATGAGGCCCAGGTCGGCCTGGTCGCTTACGGCCACCGACGCGAGGGCGATTGCGAGGATATCGAAACCCTGATGCCCCTGGCGCCCTTGGACCGCGAGGGCCTGATCCGGACCGTGGAGGGCATCAATCCCAAGGGCAAGACCCCCATTACCAAGGCGCTGAAGGAAGCCTTCGCCAGCTTGGAAGGCCGAGAAAAAACCTGCACCGTCATTCTCATCAGCGATGGCCTGGAAACCTGTAATGCCGATCCTTGTCAGGCCGTCCGAGCGGCCAAAAAAGGAGGATCGCCCTTCGTATTGCACGTGGTGGGTTTCGACGTGGGCGAGGGCGATGTTTCCCAACTCGAATGCGCGGCTCAGGCCGGGGAAGGCGCTTATTACAGCGCGGCCAACGCGGATGAGCTCGCGGCCGCGCTCGACCGCGCCGCGGCCGCTCCCGTGGAAGTTCCGCCCGGCAGGCTCTCGATCAAGGCTCTTGCCGACGGAGAATTGGTAGATGTAGCGGTCCGCATCCGCAAGGTAGGCGAAAGCAAGGACACCACCGGGGGCCGTACCTACAAGAGCCCCGAGACCAATCCACGCCTGTTTCCCCTGGAAGACGGCGCCTACGACGTCCTCATCAAGGCCGTGGGTTTCAAGGGCGAGACCGAGCGCGAATTCAAGGGGTTGGTGATCGCCGATGGCGGCATGGTCGAGAAGGTCGTGGATTTCAGTTCCGGCTCTATTTCCATCAAGGTAACCCGCAACGGCGAGTTGTCCGACGCCACGGTGCGCATCTATCCGGCCGGTGAAACACGAGCCGCTGCCTCGGGCAGGACCTATACCAGGTCAAACCACAACCCGGCCAACTACCAATTGACCGTGGGAACTTACGACATCGAGATCAAGTCCGTGGAAATCTCCAGCAATCCCACCTATCGTTGGGAGGGCGTAGAAATCGCCAGTGGTCAGCCCGTGGAAAAAGAACACAATTTTGTCAGCGGCGCTATGGCGATCGGCGCCGTCGCCGGCGGGGCTCTGGTGGATGCCACGGTCCAGGTGTTGTCGATGGAAACGAACAAGCAGGTTGCGGCCGGACGCACCTACACCGGTGAAAAAACCAATCCCCGTCGATTTGTCTTAAGCCCCGGCATCTACAAGGTCAAGGTGGGTGCGGTGAAGCTCAAGGATAACCCTCGCCAGGAATTCGAACTCGAGGTCCAGGCCGGTCAGACCGTGGAGCGGACGGTGACCTTTGAGGAGTAGTGCATAGTTCGGGTTCATGGAATCCGGTCTTCCGGCCGGTCTAGGCTTACTAAAGACAAGCTGTCGGTATGGCTCAGAAAACAGAAATCAGAGGGCTGAAATCAGGCAACCGCTGTATCGCAAATTCGGCGTGATCAGCTTGTACAAGGCCCCCTCGTCCCTCCATTGGCCAAACCAGGAATAAAAATGAAAAGCGAAGCATCGCCCTCCCAATTCGAGAACGCCCCGTTTACAAGTTGGAATGGGGCGATTTGCTGTGCCCTGCTCGTTTTGGTTGCGATGCTCATGGATAGGGCCGTAGTCAGCCATTCCTTGGCCAACATACTTTCCCTACTGGTAATCCTCACTGGATTGGTATGGACGGGTCAGGGACCCAAAAAGCTGTTGCGCTTGAGTGAATGGTTTTTATGGCTCGCGTTTATCCTATCCTTGAGCCTGCTCAAAATTTGGTCGGATTCCCTGGCTCGATGGTTGGGTTTGGAAACGATGACAACCTTTCAAATGGTTGCTGTCGCTTTTGTTTGCGTGGTCGCGGCCGCGCTCTGGAAACTGGGCGCATGGTCACGGGGAACACGGCAAACGAATGCCGCCTCGTTCATGTTGCGGCTGGCATCCGGTCTGCTGGTATTGGGAGCCGTGGTGTTCTGGGTGGGCGCCAGAACCTTCCCCGGTTCGGGCCTGGAAGCAATTTCGACCCATCTCGCGGGCCATATGTGGACCAGTGGGAACTTTGTAATCGCTACGATGATCACACTCGTGGGGCTTGCCTGCTTTACCCTGGCGTTGCGTGAAAAGGGCGACCGTTTCCTTTCAATTTTCGGGTGGTTTACCTATCAATTCGGCGCCATTTTCTGGATTCTGCATTTGGCCTTTCGTTTGACCGTGGTGCGCCAAGCCGCGGAGCAATTCAGCAGCACGGCAATCGCGCCGGCCTGGTTTCAGGCCTGGGGCGACTGGTCCGGCCTTCTTTTCGGAATCTACAGCGTTCTGGCCTACCTGAGCATCGCGCTATACGGCGTGGCCGTGTTGCGAACAGGCCTCCTGCCACGGTGGATCGGCTGGACCTGCATTCTTGTAGGCGTTATGGCCGCGCCCCTGGCAGGTCCGCCCTTTTTTATTCACGTTCTCCTCTGGTTTGTAAGCATGATGGCCATCCGCCAAGGCGCATCCTGGCAGACGACGCGGCCACCTGGCCGAATGACCGACCAGGTCGAATCTCCCGATTAAAAAAAATTCAAAAGTTTTCCATTCCAATGTCGCATTCCCCTTTGAGGGTTGGGATGAGTCCGGCTTGCCTTTGAATTGCCGGTAGCTCCTATCAACCCGAAAAACCAAGGAGGATCTGACATGTACATGCGAAAGTTTTTGTTCCTTTCGTTGCTTCTTTTGCCTGTTTGGCAGGCCAATGCTCAGCATCGGCCGGAAGGTCTTTTCGCCTTCCAAGACAGAGGCGAAAACCGCGAAATGGAACACGCGGCCCCCATATCTACTCAAAAGACCCAAACGCCAACCCCATCCAAGACCGGACGATCTCGAGAGGAAGGCGCGGCGCCCTCCACGCGAATCGCCCGCATCCCTTTCGACTCCGACATCCGGCCCGAGCTACCCGAGGACACGGTGATTGGCGCCATCATCCTTAAGTTCCACGAGGGCAGTGGTGTGCGCCTACGGGAGGGCAAACTTCAGGTCGGGCCCCGTACCGACCGAGAACGCCGTGAGGCCGAGGAACGGGCCATTGACGGCGTCATCATCACCGAAAACCTGGAAAGACTCCAGCTCTGGTTGGTTGAGGAACCCGTTCTCACGGGAAT
>JBGTRP010000630.1:0-4747 GCA_041940685.1 Acanthopleuribacteraceae bacterium | reverse complement strand
TGGGCTTCGACGGACTCGCGAAGTCGGGTCGGGCGCGCTTCTTAAAGACGGCGCAATCGTGACCGCCTACATTGAATGCGACCCCGCTGGGCCGCCGCACGCCTGATCCGCGGCAAAAGATTGGCCGGACCCATTCGGATCGTACCTGGTGATGAAATCCGGAGATTAATTTGGTGCTGGCGGTATGAAGCCGTTTTTGGGTAAATCCTAGAACCCAGTCAATCCATATTGAGATTGGACTATAGCCTAGATCAAGGGTGGGCCTGGCCCAATCGGATTATCGAATTTCGATCAGGAGGCATGACCGAAAAAAGTTTGATCTGCAATTCTTGAAAGGTAAATACCGTAACTTTTCTTGAAAAGATATTTTTTAGAAATTTAATTTGCATTTTCTCAGGTCAGAGACTATATATGACATGTAGATACCAAATAATAAGTACTCTGGAAAAATACAAAAAAAATCCTTGATTCCTAAGTCAACCTTTAAAAGAGGGTCTTGAGTGGTCCCTCAAATAGAAATGAATTGAGGTAATGGCATGGCAGTAGACATTGGCAGTATTAATGATGAACTTAGTGAGCTCTCAAGAAGAGAGGACGCAATTAATCAAAAACTTTGCAACGCCTCGTTTCGTCGGGCGCTTTTTGATGATCCTGTAAAAATCCTCAAAGAGGAAGGCATCACCCTACCCCGGGATCGGGAGGAATCCGTAATTGAGTTGTTCAAGTCCGCAAAAGTACCCCAAAACGCCGACCTGAGATTGGGTTCCGATTTCTCCAAGCCGGGCATCAGCATATCGATAGGGATCCGGATTCGATTCTAACCGCTCGAAGCCTTATGCTTTTGGGCCCCAGAAAAGAAAGGCCCGCTTTATTTCACCGAAAGAAAATCGCGGAGTACATGCCGCCAATCCAATTCCCAAGTCAAGGTAGTAAGTAGTTTCACCCCACGAAGGCAACCCTGGCAGGGGGCTGGTTTGCCAAGGTCCGCCACCTGGATATTTTGAATCGAAACTCCCGAGGTAAGGAGACAAGCAGGAACCGTTTTTCTGCTTTCATCGATGTTCTGAAAACTACCGCCTGGGCGTTCCAATGTTGAACACGGCGAAAAGAATTTGATTGCTGAGATGACCGACTCGGGTCTCCCAGGCCATGGCGTCGCTTACCTTAGGTCTTTCGGACAAGCTCCACCGAATGTGAGTCAATTATTTTGGAGGAAGTTGTGGTAGGTTTTCTGAAACCGGAAATTGAGAGCGGCGATGCTCTTCTGATTGTCCCACCTTGCGCCAGTTCGGTCATGCCATCCTTAGCGGCCCATATACTGCAAGCCTGCGCCGCCAGGCACAACCACCGGGTAAGGGTTTTATACTCCAACTTTTATTTTGCGGCCCAGATCGGTGAGATCAATTACGAGGCGTTATGCCGCTCCTCCATCGAATACATGCTTGGCGACCGCATGTTCTGCGCCGCGGCCTATGATGTAAAACCATTTGGGAGCGATGATTTTCTCAATAAACTCGATGCCGTAAATCTTAAAATCGATAACAACAACATCAATGTCGATCTGAGCATATCCGATTTGATGGTTTGGGAGAAAGCGACCGTGGAATGGGCGGATGTTCTCAGTCGAGCAATCGTAGAAAAGAATTTTCGGGTCGTAGGTTGTACGACAACTTTTGAACAGACCGCGGGAGCGGTGGCTTTGTTGAACCGAATCAAACTCCTCTCACCCGATACCATCACGGTAATTGGAGGCGCCAATTGTGAAGGCGAGATGGCGCATGGAATACTGTCTCTTGATTCCGGTATCGATTACGTTTTTTCGGGTCAAAGTGAGAATACCTTTCCAAAGTTTTTGACGAATCTGGCGAGGGACGAACGCCCGGAATACCCGATAATCGTCGGGGATCCCTGGGTAAACTTGGAGGAAATCCCAACACCAGACTTCACGGCGTTTTTTGAGCAAAGGAAGGGCATCCTTCCCAACGGAATATTTGAAGACAATTTGTGGCTTACCTACGAGAGCAGCAGGGGATGTTGGTGGGGTGAAAAGCACCATTGCACCTTCTGCGGACTTAATGGCGAAACCATGGCCTTTCGGCACAAATCCGCCGATCGGGTGCTTGCAGACGTGAAGGCGTTGTTGAAGAACTCGCCGACCAAACAAATATGCATGACCGACAATATCATTCCCCATGAGTACTTCCGAACTCTACTACCGCGGGTGTCAAAAGAAATTCCGGAGGTCACTTTTTTCTACGAGGTCAAGGCGAACCTCCCTCTCCATCGCGTTGTGGCCATGAAGGAAGGTGGGGTGAGTTGGGCCCAGCCGGGAATCGAATCTATTTCAGACCGATGCCTCAAACTTATGAAGAAGGGGGTCTCTTCCATTCAAAATCTGCATCTTTTACGTTATGCGAAATCGGTGGGTGTAAAGCTTGAATGGAACATTCTCTTCGCCCTCCCCGGCGATAAGTTGGAAGATTATCAGAAGATGTTGGAGATTCTCCCGTACTTGCGTCACCTCCAACCCCCACTCGGTTTGTCGCATCTGAGCCTAGAGCGTTTCAGTCCATACTTCAGAGATAGGGAAGCATATGGGATCGAAAACATGCGCCCTATTCCCCCCTATCACGCCATCTTTCCCGATCACGCGGACGTGGAGAAGCTCGCGTATCATTTTAATGGCGATTACAAAAGCGAATCCAAGGAAAACCCCAAACTGATGCGCCAATTGCAAGCCGAGGTCGACAATTGGATCCACGCCTGGTCATCGGAGGATGAAATACCAGCTCTCAGGGTAGCTGAAGTGAATACCGGCATCTATCTGTTGATAGACACCCGGGGTCTGCAGGAAGGAAAAGAGTTGTATTTTCTAAATGAACCCCGCCTAAGGTTGATATTAAGCGGCGAGACGGACTCAAATGAGGATCTCGAATGGGCACTTGAGCGGAAGTTTGTCATAGAACTCGACGGTCGGCTGGCGCCATTGGCCACGGCATCGCCAAAATTTTTTCAGAGGATTATGGACGAAACCAAACGCGAAAAATTGGCCCGCCAGCGTCGAAGGAAAAGTACCCAAAAGGTGGAGGCTGAGTCAGGACACGGTTTTTTATGCCAATAGCCTTTTCCATGAGCTCGGGTGGCAACCGTTGCCAGCAGGCTCGGGAGCATTTGAGAGGGAGCAGATGTTTCTGAAATCTATTCCTCGACCTATTTCGAATGCGACTCACGGGGGGAAGGGCCGCGTCAATGCGGCTACAGCCTAGATAAGCGAGAGGATTGTTTTCAGGCAGTGATTGCCCTGATCCCATCCCCGGAAGGATTTCCCATAACCTACGAGGTGATGCCGGGGAACAGGGTCGATAGCAAGAAATCGCGGCGCTTCCTGAAGCGGACCGAGGAGTTGTCCGGCAATGCCGGTCCACACCTGGATCATGGATCCCGGGATTCTCACCGAGGAAGTCCTGCAGCGGTGAGCCGAAATTCAAATGATCGACATCCACCTCCCCACTGAGCAGGGCGAGACGATTTTTTCCTCGATTTATCCAGCCGCGAGTCGAGCACGAATTGATTCACAAAATGCTGGACCTGAGGCTGCCCAAACAGCCTATGGCCTATATCAACATCCCCGGGGCGGGGATGACCGCCAAGGCGCGTGCGGAAAAACTGTCAACCAGCTTCGGGTTGGGTTCCGAAAGTAGCCCAAGACGGTCGAACCCTCGAAACAGGCTCATGCTGGCAAACCGGCCGAAAGAAACCATGGGCCGTAGTGGAGACCTTCGCCATTGAAGGCTTGATTTTTTTGGGACTTACCCTATTAGACCCCCTGAACCGCGAAAGATGAGTTGGCGGTTGGAAAAATGCTCGACTTGGATCGCCTGCTTCTTGTAACTTTACTAACTAGTAAGTAAAATAATGAATGGAGGTGTTTCATGAATCTTTTTCGCGGGTCCCTTTTTTCTTTTTTCCTGCTCCTAGGCAACACCAATTTTTCGAACGCAACCGATCCAACCCTCGTACTGCCCTACGACGATGTGGTCAATGGCTCATTCATTCAACCCTACCGCAATTCCTGGCGCTACTCCCTGGTTAAAGCTTCCGGTGAAAAGGAAATCCTAGGCCGGTGGACGGATGATTTGACCATCGAGCGGGATGCCGGTACAGGCTATGTCCTTCGACGTCAACAATTCCCAACCCCCCAGGGTGAGCGCGTCCTGATCAATAAGGCCCGCCAAGCCGATCTCATGCCCAGCCATTTCGAGATCCTGACCATCGAAGGGCAATCCTTGCTGCGTGCTGATTTTGAGGGCCGCAACGTCCGTGTTTCGCAACCAGGGCGGGCCGAGCCAGCCTTACTTGCCTTCGATGAGCCCGTTTTTGATTGGTATTTGTACGGCATCTTGTTAGCGGCCTTCCCGTTGGAGGAGGGTTACTCCGCGCGTTTTCCCACTTTGACGCTGTCCCTGGAAAAAAAGACGCGGCAGATTCTGGTCATCGACCAGGAAGAGGTTAGAGGACCCGGTGGAATTCCCGTGAAATGCTGGAAGGTAAACACCGATGAAGGCTTGACATTCTGGCTATCAAGGGAGGCGCCCTACATTTTTCGCGTTCAAAAGGAGCTCGAAGGAGGGGATTACAACCTGTGGGAGTTGGAACCGGGGCCCAGTCATGCAAACTTCCTGGAGTTGAGGGTCTACACTACCAAGAAGGGTCAGCGAGACCCCTTTCTGGACTATTTCGAAGAGCA
>JBGTRP010000629.1:0-4748 GCA_041940685.1 Acanthopleuribacteraceae bacterium | reverse complement strand
TTCGCGGTCAACGGGGCGCCATCGGGAAAATATTGCGGCGAGAGGGGCTGTACGCCTCTCAGATCGCCTCTTGGCGCGAGGAAGCCATCAAGCGGGCCTCGGGTGAATTTGTGGAAGCCAAACGGGGTCCCAGGCATGATCCATTACGCATGTTTCGCTTTCCAGAAAATCGTGAACATTGGCCACAATATCTGCATTGTCTTCGATTAACAGCACGCGCATAACACCGTTCCAATCAACCCGCGATTATAGCCCGTAGAGCGGGCTAAAACCGCCAGGTTAGGCCGAAGGTGGGCAGGATGGGAAACCAGGTTTCCCGTTCCTTGACAATGAAGGGTTGACCGTTGGCGTCGAAGTCCACCTGAATTTCTTCGTAACCCCGTACGTTTTTGCGGTTGTACAAGTTGGTAACATCGAGGAAGAGCTCGAAAGCGCGGCGTATCTTGCGAAAAACCGAGCGGTTGACGCGCAGGTCGAGCCGGTGATAGGCGGGAAATGTATCCGAGAAGAACTCGCCGGGGACGATATCGAATTCTCTCTGCCCATCCTCGCCCGTGGTTGCCACCAATTCAAGCGGCGTGGTGCGCCAGCCCGTGTGATAGAACCAGGCCAGGTTGAAGTTCCATTTCCGGCCGGGTCGGTAGTTGAGATTGGCCTTGAAACTGTGTTCCTGGTCCCATGGTCGGGCAATGTCCTTGCCGCTTACCCGGTCCTCGGCTCGGGACCAGGCATAGTTGGCGAACCAGCTAAATGTCCCTCCCAGGTCTTGCTTCAACACGATTTCAAGACCGCGGACTTCGCCGGATTCCGCGGCGATGGCGACCCGGTCCGACGAGGGTCCCGGGTACAGAGTCAGGGATCGCGTCAAATTTTCATAGCGGGTGCGAAGATCTTCCAAATCCTTGTAATAACCTTCGATCCGCAGGTCGATCCCGTTGCCGAAACGGCGCTCGTAACCCACCAACCAGTGGGTGGCCTTCTCGGGTTTGGAAAACGTATCCACCCCGTCGGGGACCTGGAGGTCGTGGACCCGTTCGGCCTGGTGATACACGCCGGCGGCCAGGCGCAGGGTCCTGCCGCGGCCCAAGCGATAGGCGGTGTTGAATCGCGGGCTCCATTGGGATTCTCCCAGCAAGGTCTGGCGGTCGTAACGCAGGCCAAGCTCGAACAGCCAGCGGTCGCCAATTTGGAAACGATCGGTCACGTAGGCGCCCACCTCATCGCCGGAGGGCTCCAGGTCCACCGCGAAGGTCACTTCCTCCGGGGTGCCGATGGGGACCGGGTTCTCGAATGCGCCGCGGTAATCATAGGCGCCGTCGACGGTCCGCGCATCGAAGCCCCAACGCATGAAATGGCGATCCCCCAACGCCCATTGCCAATTCTGTTTGACGCCCTGGTAATCCAGATCGCGCCGGTCGCTAAAGTCGTAGATGTCCAGGCCCTCGTTGCCGGAAGCAATCCGGTCCTGGCTGAGTTGACCCTGGTAGAGAACCGTTTCCGTGGAGAGCCGATCATTCCAGACCGAGGTCAGCGTGATCCACAGGTACAAATCGTCATATTCACCCTCCGCGTTTTCGATGGCGCCGTCCTCCATTTCGCGTTCGAGAAACGAATCGCTGGCCAGCAGGTAACTGGCTGAAAAACGGTGCCGTTCGCCGATCTGGTAGAACAGCTTGCCGTAGGAGTCGTAGTAGGAGATATCCTGTTCTTCCATCTCCTCCTCATCCTCGGCAAAGCTCAAGAGGATGTCCAGGTAACCCCGCCGGCCCGAAAACAAATAGCCGCCCCTGCCACCGGCAAAGACGCCCTCGGTGCGAAAGCTCAAGTTGCCCAAACTAATGCTGGCCGAGGACCGCGTCCGCTCCGGGGTGAGGGTGGTCATTTCCATGACCCCACTCATGGTATTGCCGTGTTTGGCGGCGAAGCCTCCGGTGTTGAGTTCCAAGCCGTCTAGCGTCTCGGGATCGATAAAGCTAAACAAGCCGGTGAAGTCCTTGAGGTGGAAGGGGTTGATCAACTCCATGCCGTCCAAGGTAACCTGAACCTCGCGATATTCACCGCCCCGGACATTGAACGAGGCCGAAAAGTCCTGGCTGCTGGTGCCGGGCAAGGTACGCAGGGCGCGATAAACGTCATCGCCAAAATGGGGCGTGTTGCGAATCGTTTCCCGGTCCAGATAGGAACCGCCGGTGGCCGCCTTGGTCAGCAGTGAAAAGGTGCTCGGCGTCACCACCATGTATTCGAGGGGCATTTTTCCGACCGTGAGCGCTAGGTCTAGAGCCACCGTGTCGCCGGCGGGAACCTCCAAGTCTTGGGACCATTCCGCGTAACCCGGCGAGGTTGCTTTGAGCCGGTAGGCCCCGGCCGGAATGTTGGTCAGCTCGAAACGGCCGTCCACGGTCACCGTGCGCTCGAAAACCGGGCTCGACAGCGTGAGCGTCACCGCGGTTAGCGGTTGCCGGTTGGCCGCGTCGACGACCGTGCCCTTCACCTTGCCCGATAACTGGGCCTGGGCCAGTGCGACCGCGGGTCCCCCGAATGCGAACAGAATGACCAAGGTGTGTTTCCACATATACGCCTCCTCATGGAGCAAGCCCTCCCGGATTGCCACTGGGGTAGGCCGTTGGCCCGTGGGCTTGCCTTTAGCCCGCATTTCTCACCAACCTTCTGCTACAAGGCCGGATCTCGGCTCCGAGGGCGGATCTGCTCAGTCGGATTTTCTCACAAAAACCATAGATTCCGCCATGCCCTGGGAAGTTTCCATTTTGAGGAATTTGAATTCGTGGAGGCTGCCGCTTTATGACACTACCGGATTTCCAAGCCCTCGCCGGTCGCCCAGTCGGTCCCTTCGGTTTGCGACTATCCCCACCGCCGCGCGGTGGGCGAAGGGGAGGTGGGATTCTGAGAAGGAAATAGGCCGAGAAAAAGCACAAAGGCTCTTAAGGTAGGAAGCGGGCAAGCCTAAAGTTTGGGAACTTTAAGTATCGAATCAACTTAATCAGGATCCTAAAACCGATATTAGGCCTCGGCCGAGATTGAGCTAAAGGTCAGAAAGAAAACCTGTTAAATGCCCAACGATTAACGCCAAATTGACCTCGTTGGAGTTTTGGAACAGTATGGGGCTGATATTTGATGGCGCGATCTCCGAAACTTTGGCAAAGTATTCGGCCAACATGAACTTCGGAAAAACCCATGATTCCAGCCCAATAACTCAATACTGGTCCAAGCCTGCAAGAAGGGTTAACCAAAAAGCACGCCACGCACCAGGCCATTGGCGAATATGATGGCGGGATAGGTGGCCACAAAAGCCCAAAAGAATACATTTAAACCCATGATGAAGGCGTTCATGACGTGAAAAAGCACACCCCAGGCTAAGAAGACGGCCGCCCAGCTCGGTGGCAGGACCAATACAAGTGGAAAGGCAATCTCGGCCGCCAATACGTTCCAGGTGAGTATTTTTCCCATCCAAGGACGCCTCTGGAGGAAGCCGTTGACTTGAGGCAATCCGTAGGAACGGGTGGCGAAGACGCGGGACACCGCATCGCCGCTACGCCAGACAGGCCCCAATAACTTGGCAATTCCCGCGGTGAAATAAGACAGGCAGGCCTGGGCCGCGATGAACAACAAGACCGCCTCCCGAGCCGCACCGTTTGCGGGGAAGGCGTAGGCCAACAAGAGAGACACCGCCAAAAGGGTCGTCATTTGATCCGAGCCGTTGCCGCCCAAAAGGCATAGATAGTTCACCACGGCAGTAGCGGCAACCACCCCGGCCAGGGCCGCTGCATAAACCCAGGCTTGGCATCCTGGAATCATAATGACGGCGGCGAGTAGGGTACGCAACCACAGCACCGCTGTCAAACCTCGTTGTTGGAACAACGGCTCGAGCAGGTGATGCGGCCCCGGAACGGTCCAGAGAGGACGTGTGCCCAGGGTGCGCCAGCTCAACAAGCCATCGGCGGCGTGGAGGGCCGGTGTGGCAATGCGTTCGGCGGTGGAAATGAGTATGGCCAAACCCGCCGTGGCGCGAACCAATCCAAGCGCGGTTTCGGGATTCAGTTCAAACATAAGGCGACTCTCTTTCCAAGCGGTGAAATTCCGACAGGAAAACGGCCCGCGGTTTTGTGTTGGGTGCGTAGGGAAAGGATTCCATGATGGCGAATTGGACAGCGCCGGCCATGGCGCTCGCTTCCCCGGCAACGTAATTGAGGAGCACCAGGTAGGGCAGGGTGGTCTTGAAGCCCGTGGGTTGCATACTCCCCTTGAGACGGGTCAGCATACCAACCGCGTCCGATAACACCTTTCCCTGGCGCATATCCGGGTTCCAGAGTGCATGCCAAACTTTCCGCGGGCAGGAAAGCCGAAGTTCTTTCCAGTGACTCAGGCTGCTGTCGGGCAGACGCATTCGATAAAGGAGATGGTTGTCCCGAACCCCAGGATTTGGGGCGAAAAACGACCAACTCGGCAAGAATGAAAGCGGATCCAGGCGCCGCAATCTGGTGGCGATCGGGTTGCCGCGAAGTTGGGCAAGGACTGTTGCCGCAAACCACAGACCAAGCGCCAAAAACGTCAGAAAACCAATTGAATTATGCATGACGCGCCAACAGGGCGAGACGGAGCTTGATGAGCTCTTCCAGATCGAGCTCGCTGTCCGGCCGATACAAGACCCGCAGGGGTATCCCGGCAGTGGCCGTGCGCTCAAGGGATTCGATTCGGGCCATGTCCACCCCGCCATTTACCGCCTCGGCAAC
>JBGTRP010000628.1:0-4754 GCA_041940685.1 Acanthopleuribacteraceae bacterium | reverse complement strand
ATGCATGGAATGCCCGCGATTCGGGATTTCTCGGCATCGATTTGGGGATCCTGGAACAGGTTGTTTGCCAGCTTTTCCATAAAGCGCCTCCTTTTCTTTCCGATCATTTATTTCTCATCCTGAAAAAAGATCTTTGGTCAACCATCCCATGTTTCATCCCACATTGGGGACCGGCTTCAGTCCGGGTTCACAAACGATGGCGATCAAAATTTTCAAGAAAATGCGGGTGAACTTAAGGGGGGGCGTCGAAGGACCAATCCGGCGGTGCCAGACTCACTCTACATTGAGAGAAGAGTCCCGTTGCACAAAGGCCCGCTTTCCAGTCCTTTTGCCCTTCAATTTCAGGGTCCCGAAAAAGTTCTCGTGTCATTTTTTCCATCTGAGTCCTCCTTTTGGATTCCTTGCGATGGACTTACAGGATTAAGGCGCCGCATCGGAAAGCACGTCGGCGCCAGCCATGGTGGGGCAGCGGGAGCCGCTGGTAAGGCTGGTCAGGCACATGCCCGTGATGCGGGCTTTTCCGGTTTCTAGCTTGGGGTCCTGGAACAGGTCATGATTCAGTTTTTCCATGTCAATCCTCCATTTTTAGTCACTCCGGCCTATCGCGGAGTGGGGTCTTCGGCTCCGGGAGAGGTTTCCCGGAGCCGAATCCAGTGTCAGGGCACCCAGTCCAGACCGATATCGGCGCCGCCTCCGGTTCTACAGATGGAATGGCCGCCGACGGATGTCGCGCAAATGCCGGCGACGCGTGTCTGCTTCTCTTCCAACTTTTGATCTTGGAACAGGTCCTGGGTCAACTTTTCCATTTGAATCCTCCATTGGGGAATATTCGCTAATTTTTGGGGGTGTGGGATAAAGGTCTCCGGGAAGCGCTCCCGAAGACCAGGGACTGTTAGGGAACAACATCCAGACCGATATCGGCGCCGCCGCCGGTAATACAACGGGAGCCCCCGAGGAAAGCGGTAGCGCAAATACCCGCGGCATTGGTTTTCTTTTCCTCCACCATCGGGTCCTGAAACAGGTCATGAGTCAGTTTTTCCATGAGTTTCCTCCATCTTTTCGACCCACGGGACGTAGGTCGAGGCATTGGAATTGTGGGCTGGTCGGAAAACCATTGCGCCCTATCAGGAATCAGGGCGACGCGTCGTTCCAGGCATCCGCGCCGCCACCGGTAATGCAGCGGGAACCGCTGAAAGGTGAGGTGTAGCAGCCCGCGATACGAGTTTTCGTTTCCTCTACTTTCGGGTCTTGGAACAGGTCTTGAGTCAGCTTTTCCATAAAATTCCTCCATAAGGTTCATGTTTTCCGCCGAGATTCGGCGGGGGCGGTTGCTTTGCGCCGGCCGCTCCGGCTTTCAGGGAGTCTTGAGCGGAGAGGTCCGGGAGGCCGGGCGCCGAATGGTTCAAGAGACGAAGCCCGCCTGTCAAAAGCCGGCGTCAACGGTCGCATCGTATGGCGGCGCGGCGCCCGTTCTGCAGCCCGTTCCACCCGTAACTCGGGTGAAGCAGAGCCCTGCCACGGTATTTCTGGATTCCTCCAATTTTGGATCCTGAAACAGGTTTTGCTTTAACTTTTCCATGAATTTCCTCCATAGGATTCAATTTGCCCGTCGAGTTTCGGCGGGGATGGTTGCTTGGCGCTAACCGATCCGATTTTCAGAACGGGAAGCCCATTACAGGGAGAGGTCTTGAGACCGGGGACGAATGGTTCGATTGCGTGAGCCCGCCTGTCAAAAGCCGGGGTCGGGAGTCCAATCGTATGGCGGAGCGGCGCCCGATCTACAACTCGATCCACCGGTAGGGTGGGATTTGCATATTCCCGCCACGGTTTTTTTGGATTCTTCCAATTTTGGATCTTGAAAGAGGTTTTGCTTTAATTTTTCCATGAGTTTCCTCCATGTTTCCAAATGGTTGGTCTCGGGTTGCGCCCTCGATAGGGAGACCCTTTTCCATGCGGCGCGACCCCGAGGATCGCGAACCCTGGAACCGGCCCCTCGGACTGAGCGCCGGCCTTCACCGATTGGGATATGGGAAAAGAAGGCGTGCCTCCTATCCGTGAATGGAGCCTCTGGTTCGGGGAAATCACGGCGTAGGCGCGCGGTGAAAATCGAGCCAGGTAAGCGTGAACCGTCGCGGGTATAGCCATCAGCGACCCGTGTCGGTAATTAAAGCGGCTTCTCCGGGCGCCGCCATTGAGAACGCGGTGCTCCTGGAATTTTGATTATTTTAGGCAGTAACCGGTTTCGTCCCGCTTAATATAAATTTATTTTTGTGTTTTTGCAACTATTTTTATTGTTTAATTGTTTTAACTTAACTTATTGTAGATCACAATTTATCTAAATTAATACGTTGATCAAAGAAAATTAATAAATTAGAAATTTAATTAACTAAGACAAGTCCCGCGCTTGGGTCCTTGGCGGCGAGAGGGCCATAGGCGATCGGGAGGGGAGGGCTTGTCTTTGCGGGGCCTCCCTTATTGGTTTGATACCGAGGGAGCCAGGTTGACCTCGTACTGCCGTTGCACCAATTCCAGGTAGTAACCCTTCCGGCGGATGAGCGACTCGTGATTCCCTTGTTCGGCAACCCGTCCGTCCTTCATTGCTATGATGTAATCCGCGGCTTTTACGGTGCTCAGCCGATGGGCAATGACCGCCCTGGTCAATCCTGGCCCGCAATGGGCCTGAATGCCCTTGACCACCCGTTCCTCGGTTCGGCTGTCCAGGGCGCTGGTGGCTTCATCCATGATCAAGAGCCTGAACGGCTTGCACATGGCGCGCAGAATGCCTACCTGCTGGGTCTGTCCCCCGGAGATTGCTCCGGGGAAAAGCAATTGATCCAGCCCCATGGGCAACGCCTCCAGCAGGGGTTCCATGCCCAATTTCTTGGCGACTCCCATTACCCTTTCCCGGCTGACCGCCTCGTTTCCCAGCGATACATTTTGAAAAAAAGTTTTGTTGAACAGGATGGTGTCCTGAAAGACCGCGGAAACCGCGGCGCGATAACCTTCCGGATCGAGCTCGTTCAGGTCTACCCCATTCACCAGAATCTGGCCGGAATCAGGCCGGTAGAAACCCAGAATTAAATTCATCAGCGTGGTTTTACCGGAACCCGACTCGCCCACGAAGGCGGTGGTGGCGCCCTGCCGCAGCACCAGGGAGAGGTCTTGAATGACGTTTTGCCCTTTTTCATAGGCGAAGCTCAAGTTCCTGATCTCGATTTCCAGGGGACCGGGAGGAATGGCTCGCGCGCCGCGGGACTCGCGCGGGAGGGAGAGAATGCTTTGGATGCGGGCAAAGGCGCGTAATTGGATCGGGAAACTCAGAATGAGCTCGGGAAAGCGGCTGGACTCCGCGTTAAGCGCGCGCGCAAAGGTAAAAAACACGAGGAAGTCGCCCAGACTGTAAGTCCCCTGAAAAATTCGCATGCCGCAGAGAATGAAGATGGCTGCCTCGGAGAGGATATTGAGCGCATCGGCAAGCGAGCGCCCGTAAACCTGCAGCGCGGTGAGCCGGCGCAAAAGCTCCAGGCTTTCCTCGAGCAGTTTGCCGAAGCGGCGGCGCACCCATTGCCTGGCGCCGAAGATACGGATCGCGCGAATATCGGAGAGGCCGTCGAGAATGCTGGTCGTGATCGCGCCCAGCACCATGCTCTGGCGGTTGGCCCGCTCCGAGGCGCGCCGGGAAAACAAGATGCCCAGCGAAGCGTTGCCTAAGAGGACCAGCAGGAGAATTCCCACCAGGGTCATGTCATAGAGAGTCACCAGCAATATGGTTTGGAACAAAATTCCCAGCGCCGAGATGATGAAATTGCTGAAGTAGCCGGCGATTCCCTCTGTTACGGTTTCCATTTGGTTGAGTTGCTGTAGAAATTCACCCTGGTCGCGGCGGTCGATGTGCTTTTTTTCCAAACGCAGGCTGTGAAGGAAAAACCGTTCCGAGAGCGTCCGCGTGGCCCCATTGCGAATGAGCGTCGTGACGAGCTGGCTCAGGCTCGCGCCGAACATGTTGAGCAGCCTAGCCAAAAAATAGACGCCGAGGAAGGCGAACAGCGCTTCGCTTTTCTCAAGCGGCAAGACCCTGTCTACGAAAACCTTTCCCAGAAAGATTACGGCCAAGCTCAGGCCGCTGGCCGCGAGTCCGAGGGCCAGGCTGAGAAAGATTTTGCGCCGATATTCGGCGAGAAAAGCCCAGAAACGCGCCAGGTAGGTTGGGGCCGATCTGCCCGCTCGGAAATCCGGACCAGCCCGGAAAGTCATGACCCGTCCACGGAACCTTGTCTTGAATTGATCCTTGGAGAGTTTGTATTTGCCCAACGCGGGATCGCCCAAACGAACGCGTTGCCCGCGGATGCCAAAAATCACCACCGGGCGTTCCAGTTCCTCCTCCCTGTCTCCCTCAATCCAAGCGATGAGAGGGCCACTGAATTCCTCCAATCGCCCGGCATCGCATGTCAGGGTTTCCGGGCGCAGGCCAAAACGGATCGCGTTTTTCTCCAAGGCCTCACGGGTTGCGCCCACACGGGAACTCCCCAGGTCTTCGGCAAGATCGAGGGGCGTCACATACAGACCGAAACCGTGAAGAACCGTGGCGAGACAGGCTGCCGCACCCTCATGGGGCGCGTCCTGCAGGAATAGTTTGTTCATGGGCTACCTCGCGGGAGGCCAGGGGTCCATGGACGCTCCTTGCGATAACCAATTGAAGCGGATGCGTTCGACGGGTTCATCAGGGCGCGTAGGCCGTGGCGGCTCAAGGAAGA
>JBGTRP010000627.1:0-4770 GCA_041940685.1 Acanthopleuribacteraceae bacterium | reverse complement strand
GCCAACTCGAGCAGGTGCGCTGGAGATTCCAACACGGACAGTTCTAGCAAACATTCAAAATAGGCAATCCATTCCCCAAGATCGACATTGGTTTTTTCATGCAGGCGCAGCAAGCGGATCAGGCTTCCATAAGGTTCGTCCAAATGGTTGAAGAGACCGGCCAGCGCCAGCATCGTCTGAGTTTGCTTACGGGTAAATCTCGCTTGGGCCATGCGCTTTTTTAGCTCGGACGGCGTGGGCATGGCGCCGCCCCAGTAGTACAGGGTGAACCATCTCCATAGGCTGGACCTCGTATGGAGTTTGGCCAGAATTTGGTCCACCCTTTCCAGACGCTCGTTCGCGAAGCCTGGAATCACCGCTGCAAGCGCGCCCGTCTTCGCCATCATCGGCATTACGGCTAAAAATTGGGGTGCGCCCAAGATCTTTTCCATTTCATTCTGAACGCGTTCCGCGGACAGAAGTTTCAGGCCATTTAGGTTGCGCGCAATGGCCTCGATCTGCGGGGGTTCGGCTTGCCAACCGAGGCGTGCAAGGAATCTGAAATAGCGCATTATCCGAAGGTAATCCTCGCGAATGCGCGCGTCCGGATTGCCCACGAAACGCAAACACTCGGCCCTCAGGTCGGGGAGCCCGCCCACGTGATCGTGAATGCTGCCAGTCACATCCTCGAACAAGGCGTTAATCGTGAAGTCGCGGCGTTGTGCGTCCAGTGCAAAGTCATCCGTAAAGGCTACCTTCGCCTGGCGTCCGTGGCAGCGCAAATCCACCCGTAAGGTGGTGATCTCTAATTGTTGCAGAGAAGTAACCAGCGCAAAGGTTCCGTGAGCCAAGCCCAGCGGCAGGACGTGGAAGCCCCGTTCCCGGAACAGGGCCATGCCCTCCTCCGGCAGGGCCGAGGTGGCCAGGTCATAATCGCTGGGGCGCAGGCCCATGAGCCGGTCGCGCACACAGCCGCCGGCCAACATGGTCGGATAACCGGCCTCGATCAGCAAACGGCAGATGGAGCGCGCCTCCTCGTAACTATCCAAAAAGCACCAACCTCTTTCAAAAGCGAAACCATTTAGAGAACAGAAACTGGCGTAATGATTGCGAAAAAACCAGACGAGTACGAAGCATCACACCTGATGGGATTCCTCGGGGCGCCCAGCCGGGGGGCTAGCAGGCCGCGCCTAGCCGGCCGCGCCTAGCCCGACCGGTTCAGGTATGCTGGAAATGGGCTGTAGGCACCTCAGGAGGCAAGGTTCCAGAGGCCTGAGAAAAGCGGGAGAACTGGGTTTTACTTGCATTTGAATACAGCCTCCTGGGAACTGCCGCATAGACATTCCAAAACTTGACACATGAGTAAAGAATATCATCGCCAAGGCGGCAAATGAGTGTAGGGCGATGGAAACCAGAGGCTCCGGACGGCTCCATGTCCCGGTGGGTTTATAACTTAAGAATTCATCTTAAATCCAAGAAAAAGTGTGAAAGCCTCATAATTTGCAAGATATAATGGGGCTCCGATCGCTGGCCGTTTCGGTGATCCAAGTCCTGAAATTCATACATTTATTACATAATCGTCCGAACAGAGTTAGGGGTTCCGTATTGCCCGTGGCTACCCCGTGCTCCTGATCCTTGGGCGCTGTTCCAGGCGTAGCGGGGGATATCGTGGTAGGGATTCGAGCCCGCCGAGCTGTAAGGTCAATGATTCAATTGAATTATCCAAACCCGGCGGGTGGTTTCCCGCACTTGATTTGGATCTATTGGATGGCGCGAGATGGGATATACCGTTTTTGTGAGGCTCTGAGCACTTGATTCCCTTGGCCGCGGGACGTCGCGAGGAACAACTCCCCTTTGGCCGTTTCGGCCGGGAGACATTCCGTTAGAGTAGGTACGATGCCCCCAACCGATTACCGGCAGTATTTTCATTGGAAAAAGCCCTTTCCTCTCACCCTTGGCGGTTGCCTGCCCGAATTTCAGATCGCCTATGAAACCTGGGGGAAATTGAACGGGAAGCGCACCAACGCGGTGCTGCTTTTTACCGGTTTGTCCGCTTCCGCACATGCCAAATCCCATTCGCGAGCAGATGCGCCGGGTTGGTGGGAGGCCATGATTCATGGCGGGCGCGGCCTCGACCTGGATCGCTATTTTGTGATTTGCTTCAACCATCTGGGCGGCTGTAAGGGCTCGACGGGCCCCGCTTCCATCAATCCCGATACCGGAAGGCCCTATGGACCCGACTTCCCGCCGGTGATGATTCAGGATATAGCCTTGGCGGTTCGGTATACGCTGGAAAGCCTTGGCATTCAGAAGGTCTACGCGGTTGTGGGCGCCTCCATGGGCGGAATGGTGGCGCTCGAATACGCGGCGCGTTTTTCCGATGACGTGGAAAGGATGATCATGATTTCCGCCTCGGGCCGCCCTGGACCGCAGTCAATAGCCTATCGCTATGTGCAGCGCCAGGTGATTCTCAATGATTGTTTCTACGCCAATGGCTGGTATTACGATCAGCTTCAGAAGCCGACCAAGAGCCTGGTGGTCGCGCGCCAGATCGGCAATATCACCTATCGTTCGCCCGAGGAGTTCAACGCGCGTTTCGGCCGCTCGCGCACCGGCCAGGGCTTCAGCCTGGGTCCGGACTTTCAGGTCGAGTCCTACCTGCATCACATGGGCAATAAGCTGGCAACCGATTTCGACGCCAACAGCTTTTTGTTCCTCACCAAGTCCATGGACCTCTACTCCCTGGGCTATGGTTTCCCCTCCTATGAGAAAGGGGTGCTGCGCATTCGCGCCAAGAGCCTGATTGTCGGCGTTACCACCGATATGCTGTTCCCTCACCATGAGCAGGAGGCGGTCTACCGCATCCTCAAAAAGGAGGGGCGGGATGTTCAGTTTCGCCTGCTGAAATCCACATCGGGGCATGACGCTTTTTTGGTGGAGGTCGATTTTTTTCTCAGGGAGATCCAATCCTTTCTGAACGATACTCCGCTGGAGACCGATCCGTGAGGATCGGCATCCGGGCGCCCGATTGGCGGAAACGCCCGCCCTTGAGGGGGGAAGGCAATGGCTAAAAAATGGCTCCGTATGATCGATTCCGCGCAACGCCAGGTCGTTTTGACCTCGGTGGAGAGCCGCGGCCATCCGGGTTTAGAGTCTCTGACCTTCGAAATTCAGGGCGTATGGGTGAAAACAAAAGGCGAGGAAGCGAGGCTTTTTGCCTACGCGGATATGGCCTCCCGGGGTGTGGAGTTTATGTCGGAACAGCCTCTGGGCATTCTGGACCGCTTGCTGCGCAAACCCGCGCGCATTGGGCGCTTGCGCAAGAGCGGGGAAAGCCTTGAAGCGGTTTTTTATACCCATCCGAGTTTGGATCTGCGCGTGCATATTCAGGGCGAGGCCGATGCGCATCTGTGGCGTGAGTGCGAAATCATGATGCTTTCGGCCGGTTTTTACCTCTTTCCCTGGGAAGATTGAATGCTGGCGGCTCTCGAAGATTTGGCCGCGGCCCATGGGGTAAGCGATTTTGCCGGATACAAAATTCAACGGTTCGCGTATGAGCCCATAGGGCCCATGCCGTGACACGGTTCGCATTGTCGAGCTGGAAGCGCGGCGTTTGCGCTATAATGCGAACAGGCCGCACCCCAAGCAAAGAGGTCTACATGATCGTGAAAAACGGGAATCTCCGATGGGCCCCGCTCCACCGTGCGGGATTGTTCTTGGCAGCGCTCTGCGCCACCACGGCCTTGTGGCAGGAACCGGTTTCCCCGGAGCCCGCCTCCGTTGCCGATGAGCGGTCCCAGTCCAAGGTGATGGTCATCCGGGTGAGCGACGAGGGCAAGTACATGGTCGACCAGGTGCAGGCCGATTTCATTATTGAATCGCTCGACCAGGCCGAAGAAATGGGTTTCCAGCACGTGGTCCTCCGCATCGATACCTTCGGCGGGGTTGTCTTTTCCGCCCGCGAGATCACCGAGCGCCTGCTGCGCCTCAATATTCCCACCACCGCCTACGTGGAGACCAAGGCCATTTCCGCGGGCGTATTCATAGCCTGGGCCTGTGACGAAATCGTCATGGAGCGGCTCACCACGCTCGGCGATGCCCAAATGATCATTCAGACCATGGAAGGCAAGATCGAGGAAGCTCCCGAAAAAGCGATCTCCGTTTACCGCAGCGACTGGCGCAAGGCCTGTCTGCAAAAGAACCGCTCTTTCGACCTGGCGCAGGGCTTTTTCGATGTAGAGGCGGAGGTCCTGCTGGTCGGCGATGAAGAGAACCCCGAATTCATCCTGCGTGAGTCCTACGACGAATTGGATGAGAATGAGCGTCCTCCCATTCTCAAAGTGGTGTCCAAAAAGGGCCAGCTCCTGACGCTTACAGCCGAGGAATGCGCGGAGTTGGGCATCGCCCGCGTGGTCGATTCCTTTGATGGTTTTCTGGAGAGCATCGCCCCGGAAGGGAACGCCAGGGTAGAGGAAGTGGGGATGAGCATCAACCAAAAGTTGTTGCGTTTCCTGGGTGCCAATTCCTGGATTTATGTGATCCTCACCCTAATCGGCCTCAACGGTATCTACATGGAGATCAAGGCGCCCGGGTTCGGGGTGCCCGGCCTCACGGCGCTGGTTTGTTTTTCGATTGTATTCGGCGCCCGCTTCCTGTTGGGAACCGCGAGCCCGCTGGAAATCGTCGTATTTGTCCTTGGCGTACTCCTCTGTCTGGCGGAGATCTTCATATTGCCCGGTTTTGGAGTGGCGGGAATTACGGGTATCGTGGCCATGCTCGGCGCCTTGGTAT
>JBGTRP010000626.1:0-4771 GCA_041940685.1 Acanthopleuribacteraceae bacterium | reverse complement strand
TCTTTTGGCGTCGCGCCAACTTTTATCACATCGTAGCGGGCGATTTCTGGAACGCCGTCGCAGCGCTTGATTTTTTCAAGAATGCGGTCAGACATCAGGTGCTTCCCGAGGATGTAAAGCTGCTGCGGCCCGAGAGACCCGTGCCCGACACGCTCGCTGGTTTTGCCGGTTTCCTGATCCGCCACGATCTCCTGCGCGCAAGCGATCTTGCCCTTTTCGACGATACGCGGACCATCAAACGCGTGGACGCCCTGCGTTATTTGCTGCGATTTTGCCGGGCCTTGGGTCCCGAACCCGATTGGCGGGTCTATCGAATGGAGAGCCTTACCGGAAACAAGCTTCAGGTTGCCCGTGGAACGAAAGGCCGCGAAATTGACTTGGACGGCATTACCCACTACCTGGCGGAAGTTGGCGGCGAGCTAAGCTTTTTGGAACGGCCCGTGCTCCAGGAATTGGATCGCGTGTACATTTCAGAAAGCGGCTTTGCCGGGAACCTGCTCCTACTGCGCAGAGCCGGAGATGTGGCTAGCGTCGATCGCTTTAGCGCCTATGATTCCTGGTTGGAAAAAAAGGACGTGGCCGCACTTGAAAAACGCGCGCGGCGGTATGTTTCCGGCTTGCGGGGGATTCGCGATGTACGCGTTCTCAAGCGATCCGACACGGGTCGAGTGACGCTATTGGAGTATGTTTCCGATGCGGGCAGTTTCAAGGTCGAGGGGCTGAACATTCGTTGGTCTCTGGGAATCCGCGATAATTTGTTCGACATTTTGCCCAGCTACCGAAACGGGCGTTTGGTCCATGTGACCATTGTGGGAAGGGGTTGGGGCCATGGCGTGGGGATGAGCCAGGTGGGCGCATACGGGTTGGCGCGGATGGGTTGGACCTACGATAAAATACTCAAACATTACTATAGCGGCATCGAAATCGCTCCCTATGGCTCAAAAAGTTCCGGCAATCCCTGAATGGAGCCGGGTCTCTCGCGGCTCGCGGGGTTGCCGGACTTCTACAATCCTTCCGTCCCTTTATGCCCCACGCGGAAAACAGCGGCATACCTTTACCTCGTGAAATTTCCATGTGCGGCGTTGGCGCCAGGTTGGGAAGGATTGGCCTCATCAGAGCAAGCTCGACACATTTTCCGGTGGCCTGCCGATGACCGCGCGTTTTCCTCGCACCACGATCGGTCTTTCCAGGAGCATGGGATTGTGGTGAATGAGCTCCAGCCACTCCTTGCGGCCCCTTTGGTCGCTCTTGCTTAAACCCAGCTCTCGAAAGCGCGCCTCTTTGATTCGCATGACCTCCAAGGGCTCTTTCGCGAGTAGTCGGCACAGTTCTTCGAGCGTTTTTGGTGCGGGCGGGTTTTGAAGATAAAGCACGACCTCCGGATCATGCCCCGCGGCTCGAATCAATTCCAGCGTCTGGCGGCTCTTGCTGCATCTGGGATTATGGTATATGGTGATGGCTGTCATTCATTCGCTCCTTTGGATTTTGAAAAACGGTTTATGGGTTTGGGCCCCGATCATTTCCCCGTGATGGTAGCTCAGATTAGAGATGGAAGGGGAGCCGTTCTTTTCTCCGCCCTAAGGTCAAGACCAATCGAGACCGAGGCTAGCCGGATCCCAATTGGACTCTTCCAATGATTTTACCCACGGCTTCATTTGGATTTCCCAAAAATTAGATCTGTCGCATAGTCTTTTCACTCCTGGTAAAAGTTTTACGGCTCGCCATAGACGCGCGTCAATTCAAGTCAAGCGAGAGCCCAGCTGAAAGTGGCGGCTTGGAGAAATTCATGGCCTGGCTCAAAAGAAGCGCCCTAAAAACCGGAATGATTGAAGGGTTTTTAGTTTTTTATTAGGATAAGATAGATTTTCACAATTTTTACATGGGATTATAAAATCGTGTAAAAATAATTTCATGATCGGTTGAAACCCGCTAAAATAGAATCCAACTTTTTGATATGGAACGGTGGCAAAGGAGGAACGCGTTGAAAAATGAACGCACCGTTTTTAGCTACGAGCCCGATGAAGTTTACATGGATCAGAAACTCGAGGGAATGAGCGAGCGGGAGCTGCTCAAAATCAGATCGGGGCTTTACAAGGTCTCGGAAGTGGAAAAGGTACTCGAACTAGAGCCGGGAACTCTCCGAACGCTAGCCTTGAAATTGGCCGAGCAGGGCGAGAGCCCTTACGACAGTTGGGGGATCGGTAATAGCAAAATCAGTCATTGGATCGTCCGAATGAGTGTGTTCACCAAGCATTGGGAGAAAGACATCAAGCCGCATATCAAGCGCATGAACCTGAAGGTCAAGGCCCTGCCTAAAAATGTCTCTCCCGAAGAGCTTTGTAACTTCGAGGGAATCATCAAGCTTTCCGATCTGAAGGGAAAATTTCCCTTTCACCAGCAAAGCATCAAAAATCAGGTGAGGAAGTTGGGCACCGATAGTAGGGATAAGATGGGCTGTTGGAAGGAAGAGTCACATTTTTACGTGGACCTGCAACCCTTCCTAAAGTGGATCAACAAATTTAAGTATCGTTAATCCGGGTCGGCGCGCGCGCCCGGCAGAAGCCTATCCCAAATGGCAAACCATGAGGCCGTTCGACCCATGCCTGTTTGGCGATGTCGAGGATTTCTCAGCCTTGCATTCCTGTATTCGGAAATCGAGGCATGAGAGTTCCATCCGCCGGCCTTGAAACCTGAAATATGGTCCTCTTGGCATTCTCAAATCCCGAATGAAACTGAGGCCCAATACGCCATTGCGATGAGGATTGAAATCCCTTCGCCCGTTGGGTGGACGCTTTCGGTCTTTTCCTCAATTGTGGGTGGCGGTTCAAATATTGAATTTAAAGGGGGATTGCCGCGACCTTTCGCCGGGGGAGTGGGCCGCCTTGTTCACGCTTCGCCAATCGACGACTTCCTCGGGAGAAGGGGCTTCTTGCTGTTTGGGAGCTCGCGCGGCCGAGAAGGTCATGGATGTGTCCAGTTGGCTTTCCCCTTTTGAACGAGGCTTCGCCCCACCGGTTTTGAGGTAGTTGATCAAATCTTCCAGGGTCGCCTTTTTGCCGAATAGCATTAATGACCTTCTGCTTTGAGCCATGCGAAGGCGTTCCCCATCGGTGAAAATAATCTTTTGGTAATAAGTAACGGCCCGATCGCGCCGTTTTTTGAGCTTAAGGGTCTCCACCCTTTGGCTTTCGCGCTCCTCCCAGGTTTGAGCTGCCGACCCGGAGGCGCGGATTTCCTTAATTTTTTGATCACAGAAGGCGGCATCGCGCGCGTATTGATAGAGCGCGTGGAAGACCAACACTTCCACCGCCGGGCCCTCGCGCCCGCCGGGATCCATATGCATCCGAACCCGTTCCTTACCGTAGTATTTTTTGAGGCAAAACAGGGCTTCCAGAGTTTCCCGCCGCAAGGCTAGGCAAGAGGGGCTGGAACCCTTGCGAAGAATTTTTTCTAAATACTGAATCAGTGTTTCTTCCAATTTGGAGAAACTACCCTTGGGGTCGGGATGCAAACCGAGAGTGCGTACAATATCATCGCGAATGCGCTTGAGCACATTGATGGGTGTAAGGGTTCCCGGGGCGGATGCATCCTGAATCGCCCCTGCTGGAGCAGGACCGTTCCCCAGTGGACGGGCCCGGTTCTCCGGGCGTGGAGAAAGTGTATCCTCGATGTCTAAATCGACATATCGAGACAGCTTGGAGTCTTGCATTATACTCGCGTTACCTCCCTGAAGATTGTCATCCTCCCGTTCGATCTAGTTGGTGGCGGTTTTTACAATATATGAAATGAATAAATTGGGTCAGGATCGTCGTCGAGCTGCAATCGTTCAGAGCCCTTGTGTTCCGCGAGATTGCTATTGGCTCAGTGGAACATCGGGCATCGCGCCCTTGAGAAAATTACCTTTTTCACATTTTACATCAATTTGGGAGTTTTGCCAATCCCCATCCTGAAGGGCGGGCGAGATGCGCCGATGCCTTTGTTCTCTGAACCCTGCACTCAAGTTTTCCCCGGCGAGGCAATCGGTTCATGGCGCGAATTACCGACGGTTCTCAAAGCCAATGACTTCCTGGACCCCTCAGGCCCTGGCTTGTGCGGGTCGCCGGCATACTGCCTGCCGCTTTGCGATTGGATTCTTTACAGCTTTGGGTGTTTTAAAACCCAAGCCCACGAGGCTTCAGCGGCAAGGGCCCGGATGCGGCTAAAACAAGAGCCTCCCATTTGGATATGGAATTCGGTCTCGAGGGATACCGACCATCCGGCTCCGGTCATCGGGCCGGCCCGGCTGGGCGCCCCCCGGCTGGGCGCCCCCCGGCTAGGCGCCCCCGTTAAATATGGATGGGGCGGCCATCCACGGAGAGAGCCGCTTCTTTGACAGCCTCGGAGAGGGTGGGGTGCCCGTGAATCGTGCGCGCCAAATCCTCGGCGCTGGCCGCGTATTCCATGGCGATCACGGCCTCTGAAATCAATTCAGAGGCGTTGGGGCCGACAATATGAATGCCCAAAATTCGGTCGGTACGCTCATGGGCAATGATCTTTACAAAACCCTCGCTTTCAGCCATGCAGCGGGCCCTTGGGTTGGCCTTGAAGGGGAATTTTCCCACACGATAAGGAATGTCAGCATCCTTTGTCTCGGCTTCGGTTTTACCCACGCAGGCCACCTCGGGCCAGGTGTAGACGATATTTGGGATCACCCCATAATTGACATGGCCAGCTTGACCGGCGAGGGTTTCAACGAGTGCGACGCCCTCTTCCTCAGCTTTGTGCGCGAGCA
>JBGTRP010000625.1:0-4779 GCA_041940685.1 Acanthopleuribacteraceae bacterium | reverse complement strand
CGCGACATCCGAACCGGATTGCATTGGTCTTTGATCCAGGAAAAAGCGGTAGGGACGAGGAGTTTCTGGACCTTGCCACGCTCAACCGCCGGGCCAATCGCTGGGCCCATTTCCTACGCGAGCATGGCGCGGCCCCGGAACGGCCCGTGGCCATCTGCCTCGAACGGTCCACGGACCTGATCACCGCCATGCTGGCCGCGCTGAAATCCGGCGGCGGTTACATTCCCATCGATCCCAACCTGCCGGCCCGCCGGATGGCCGCCATGATCGCCAGTAGCGGCGCGGCCCTGCTGTTGACCCACCAAGCGGGGTTAGAGACAAAGGTGAGGGTCCCGGTTTTTTCCATGCACCGCGATTGGATTGCGAACCGATCTCCCGAACCTCTTGCCGAAAAGGGGGCCAGGCCATCTTCCGCGAACCTGGCCTACGGCATTTTTACCTCCGGTTCCACGGGCGAACCCAAGGCGGTCGCCGTCTCCCACCACAACCTGATGTTCTACCTGGACCGCATTCGGACCGCGCTCAATTTTGAGGAGGGGGACGGCTACGCGGTAGTTTCCACCCTCGCGGCGGATTTGGGCAATACCGTCATTTATGGCGCGCTTTGCCATGGAGGGACCCTGCACCTGCTCTCCGAGGAACACATCAGCGATGCGCTTGCCTTTGCCGCCTATTTCCAAACCCATGCCATCGACTGCCTCAAAATCACGCCCTCTCATTTGGCCACCCTGATGACCGCTTCCCGCTCGGTCCTGCCCCACAAACGCCTGGTACTCGGAGGGGAAGCCGCCCCGGCGGATCTTCTGGCCCGGGTAAGCGAGTCCGTTCCGGGCTTGGAAGTCTTCAACCACTACGGTCCCAGCGAAACCACCATCGGCATTCTTACCCATCGGCGCCGTCCGGAGGAAACGAGTTTCCCACTGGGTCGCCCGCTCGCGGGCGCGCGCATCTTCCTGTTGACCCAGGGTCTGGAGCCCGTGCCGCGGGGCGCGCCGGGCGAAATCTTTTTGGCGGGACCCGGCGTGGCGCGGGGTTACCTGGGTCGACCCGGGCTGAGCGCGGCCCGTTTCCTGCCGAATCCCTTTGCAACCGGGCCCGGTCAACGGATGTACCGAACCGGGGATCGCGGCTGGCTGTCGGGCCGAGAGCCGGAGGGTCCAGACCAGGTCCACTTCCAGGATCGCCTTGACCGCCAGATCAAGTTGCGCGGATTCCGCATCGAGTTGGGCGAGATCGAGAGTTGCCTGAGGCAACATCCGGATGTGCGCGATGCCGTGGTGGTCCCCCGCGGAGAAGTTCCGGGTAACGAAAGGCTGGTCGCCTACGTGGAAATCCTCTCCCAACAGGGCGCGGAGCCCACCGAGGTCCACGTGCTCCAGCGTTTCCTGCTGGACCGACTGGCCGACTATATGGTGCCCGCGGTCTACGTGCTTTTGGATCGGCTACCCCTCAATGCCAATGGCAAAATCGACCAGCGCGCCCTGCCCGTTCCCGCGAGCGGCGCCAACAATCAGGCGGTCTACGCGCCGCCGCGCACGGAATCGGAACGGGCCCTGGTGGGAATTTGGCAAGAGTTGTTGAGCATCGAGCGCATCGGCATCGACGATCACTTTTTTGAGCTGGGCGGTCATTCCTTTTTGGCGATCCGGACCATGGCCGAGCTTAAACAGCAGCTGGGCTTGAAGCTGGAGGTTCGCCTGCTGCTGGAAAACCCGAAGTTGCGGGATTTTGCGGCGGTGGTGGAACAGGCCCGGGAGGAAGAGGCCCCCCAAAACACGGGTAGAGATAGCCGGGATTGGCTGGCCCGCCACGAGGCGGATCTGAAAATGCGGACCTCCGAATTAGATGGCGAGGTGTGCATCTGGTTCACGGACCTGGACCAGGAACGCGTGGTAACGCTAATTCGGGATGGCTGTCCTGCCGAGTTGAGGCCGCATTACGTGCGCCCCGAAACGCTGTTGCCCCAATTCGAGGCATTGCCGGGTGGCGCGTCCCACCGAGACGCATTGATATCGCTGCTCGGCCTTGAAGAGGGACCCCCCAGCGCGGAGGAAGCCGCGGCCACCTTCGCCGAGCCGATCCGAGCGGCCCGCGCGCGCCTGAACCGCGGGGTTGCGGAGGGCGCTTCACGGGCGCCCTATCCCGGCGGCCACCATCCCGCCTGGTTCATCCGCAGGGAGGTGCGATCGATCAATTTCGGTGGGTTTGAGGGTGAGAACTGTATGGATGAAGCGCGCATCCTGGCCCATTTCAACCGTTTGCTCGCCAGTCAAAACCTGTTGCGCGCGGTGTTGATTTCTCATCAGGACGATTACTGTTTTGTGGAAACCGAGGAATTGGTGGTGGAGCGCCTGCCGGTTTTCGATTTTTCCGTGTATACGCCCGCCGTGGCGGAACGCTGCATCATCGGCCTCAAATACGCGTTATGGGAAGAGCTCCACGGGGATAACCCTCCTCTTGACACGGTGCTCTACAACATCGTGCTCGTCCGGTTGGATGTCAGCCGCTATCAAATCCTGATGGCCCTGGACCACATCATCGCCGATTACGAGGTGAAGCAGGTATTGGCCCGCTTCTTTGCCTGTCTGGGCCAAAATGGGGCCTCGGAACGAGCCGAGGACGAGGCCCATGCCGCGAGTCTGCCGGCCGCTCCCTTCCAGGAGTTCGCCAAGATCATGACCGCGCCACCAGAGGGCGATCGCGATTACGAGCGCCTGAAACAGGACCCCGTCTACCGCTCCTTCCAAAGGCCAGTGGCCCGCTTGCAGGAGAAGCTGACGGTGGGCGAGCCCATCGTCTATTCCGATCCTTACTTCCTGGAGGCATGGACCGCGCCGGAGGCCGGTGAGGACGCGGAGGCCAATTTCTTGGGGCATGGCATCGCCGCGGCGGTGCGCATCGTTTCCTTCCTCTTCAACCTGGAACAGGTGCCCCTGCGCGTATTGGTAAGCCGCCGCTATTTTCATGGCCTGAACTTCTACAACACCATCGGCGACTTTCACGACAGTGTGCCCGTGTTGTTTCCAGCGGACCTGATCGAGGCCGGCGCCTGTTTCGATCAGTTGCAGAAAACCAACCGTTACTTCGGCAGCAACGGCCTCAACATCAGCTCCGTGGGCGGCGACCCGGAAATCTACCGCAACTACTACAAAAGCCCGTTCAGCTTCAACTTCGTGGGCGAGATTCCCGCGCGGGAAGAGATCCGCACCCTCCTGGGCGCGGGCGCCATCAAGTTCCTGGTTTACCCCTTTTACGCCTATCACGTGGGCTCGAAACTGGGGTTGATCATCAACCACGGGCTCACCGGGGATATGGAAACCAGGCTGCGGGCTCATTTGCGCGACCAATACCAGACCTGGCGCCTGCGTCTCCTGGACCAAAAAACACGGGAGGAGATCATCCATACGATCGAAACACACGGCTACCAGCCCAAGCCGGAGGCGTCCTGAGTCATGAAAGAAACACAAAGAAATATGGGCGGCGCCCTGCCCGAGTTGGCGGAGAAAACCGATTTTCCCGAGGTAGACCGCCTGTTGACGGGCCTGGTGGGCATCATCGAGGGTTGTTTCCCCGACCGCGTGACCGCATCCTACATTTTTGGCAGTTACGCCTTCGGCAAGGTAACGCCCAGCTCGGACCTGGACCTATTCGTGGTGTTCAAGGACAGGATCAGTCAGGAGGAACGCGAGCGTTTCCAGCATTTGCGTAGGTGCTGCGCCCGATTGACGCATATGAACCTGGACGTCAAAAGCGCGGACGAGTATTCGCTTCAGCGCTATGGCCTGCCGGTCTTGTCTTGCAATACGCGCTTTTTGCACGGCGAGGATCTGCGCGATCGCATTCCGGAAAACCCAGTGGACTTCCGCAATTGGGCGCTGCATGTGCCCTACGGACCCAACGGGCTTTTGGCGCATCTGCGCCGTGAGCAACCTGCCTGGATCTATCCCTTGGGCCCGATAGCTCCGAAGGACCGTTTTTTGGGATATGATGTGCGCCCCATTCGCAATGAGGACGGCTCCATGGACAAGAGCGTGAAGATGCTGCCCAGCGCGGTGATGCAGCTCGGCATGGGCCTGATCGGCGCCAAAACGGGGATCTGCCCCAACAACAAGGCGGTCTTCCCCGTGCAGTACCGAACCCATATCGGCGATGAATGGTCGGATTACCTGGATGGGGTCTACGAGTTTTGCGTGCTGCGTTGCCAGGGCCGCCTACCCGAGGACGAGGCGATGAGGGACGAATTCGTGGCCTTGTGTAGGGACGCCTTAGAATTTGAAAACCATTACCTGCGCCGCTACCGCGAATGGCTCTTGGCGGAACTGACCGCGCCGCGCCGGCAGGAGGAGACCGACATGAAGATCCGTCCGCTCCAGGACCGCATCCTCGTCAAGCGCGTGGACGAGGAAGAGACGACCAGTGGGGGCATCATCATCCCCGACTCCGCCAAGGAGAAGCCGCAGGAAGGCCTCGTCGTGGCCGTCGGCCCCGGCAAGACCCTCGACAACGGCAGCCTCTCCGAGCCGGCCGTGAACAAGGGCGACCGCATCCTGTTCAGCAAGTACGCCGGCACCGAGGTCAACCTCGAGGGCGAGGAGCACATCATCATCCGCGAGGACGACATCCTCGCCATCTACGAGTAAGGGGAGGCCGAACGATCATGGCCAAGGAAGTCATCTTCGATCAGGACGCGAGGGCGAAGATCCTCGCGGGCGTCGACGGGCTCGCGAACGCGGTCCGCGTGACGCTCGGCCCGAAGGGCCGGAACGTCGTCATCGACAA
>JBGTRP010000624.1:0-4781 GCA_041940685.1 Acanthopleuribacteraceae bacterium | reverse complement strand
GGTTGGAGATGACAGAAGAATCTGTCCTAACCGAAATTTCGGATTTGATCTACCTCGATGGGAGCTGGATTGTCGTCGATACGGCGCAGGATCGGGTTTTGCAATTCGATGAGGACGGAAACTTCCTTCGGATGATCGGCCGGCGGGGTGAGGGACCAGGAGAGTACCTGGGTCCAAAAAGCGTCAAACGTTGTTATGGGGGAAACCTCGCGATTTACGATGGTGACACGGGCCGAATTCTGGTCTACGACCGCGATGGAATCTTCATCCTTTCCACGCCGGCTCCCAAAGGGCCGGAAGCCTTTTTACCCCGGCGCGTGTTTGTTTGGCAAAGACCGGATCGATTGTATCTAGGGGACTTTCCCACACTGGGCGATGGAGACGATGTGCCCGCTCATGTCATCTTGGAACCCGAGGCGGAAGGTTACCGGGTCGTAGCCGGTTTTGGGACCCGGTTCCCTTGGAGAGGATGGGTGTGGAAGCCAGCCTTCATGGGCTTTGAAAAAATTGGCGATTTTCTTTGGGTGGGCTCGCCCTACCTGAGCCATTTGGAGATCTATGATGAAGGGGGCGGTTTCGTGACCCTCCTAAACGAGGCCAGGAGAGGCGGCGCCAACATTCACCATTACGAGAATACGGACCTTTCCGATGAGGAAGAAAAGCGGGAGTTGAGAAAGTTGCCGCGTACCGGAAAAATTCTTCAGGTAGGTCCTCTGGTGGTGGTTCGGGTGGGAATTGAATACGATATATACGACCGCAACGGCAATGTATTAAATACCCATGTACAAATCGACAAGACCCATTTTTTTTTAGACGGGCATGGTGAACGATTGATTTGCGCCCTGCCTCAATTCGATCGCAAGGACTACTACAACGCCTACGATCTCAAGGCGCTTCGGCGCGTTGGTTGGCGCGAAGATCGGCATTTGGAGGAAAACCCCTACCTGCGTGTGGGGCGATTGCGTTATTGATTGCGCAGGCGGTCCATGGTTTCGATCAGCCACTCTTGCTCGCCGAAGGCCGGCATCAGGTAGACACCGCCGGAAAGGTCGCTGAGCTCTTGAATCAGCTCACAGGCAAAGGTGGTGCTTAGCGTTCTTTGCATTTTTGGATCCTGCCTGCGAAAGCGCTCCAAGTCCTTGTCCTTGATATGAATGCCGGGGTATTCATTGACCAGGAACTTGGCGTGGCGGTAATCGCGTACGAACATGACGCCGAAGATAACCGGCACCTTGTAGTCCGCCAACGCCTTGAGAAAGGGCCGGGTCTTGCCGGGATCGAAAATGGGCTGGGTTTGTACGAAGGTGGCGCCGCGTTTGATTTTGGTTTCGACCCTTTCGAGCTCAGCCTGAAGATCCTCGGCCAAGGGGTTGGCGGCCACGCCGATGTTGAAGCGTGTGGTGGCGCCCAAATCGTTCATGCCGAAGTCCTTGCCGATATTCATCCGCGCCATGATTTCCACCAGGCCGAGGCTGTCCACGTCGAAAACCGAGGTAGCCGATGGATAGTCGCCCACGCTCGCGGGATCTCCGGTCAAGGCCAGGATGGTGTTTACGCCCAGCACGTGCGCGCCCAGCAATTCGGCTTGAAGGCTGATGAGGTTGCGGTCGCGGCAGGTGATATGGGTGATGGACTCCAAGCCTAGGCGTTCGTGGATGGCCTTGGCCAGGGCGATCGAGGAAATGCGCGCGCGCGCCAGAGGGTTCTCCGGAATGTTGACCGCATCGATACCGTAGGGCAGCAGCCCGTCCAGGAGGCGCATCAAGCCTTCCGTCTCCAATCCCTTGGGCGGTTCCAACTCTACCGTGATGATGGGCTCCTTGCCGAGCTTCTGTCGCAGCGTCTTTTCAGGGGGCTGCTTCGCGGGTGCTTCACCGGTTAGGGCGGAAGCCCCGCGCGACACTCTCGGCGCCGCGGGTTCCGGTAACTTGGGCGCTCTGCCGCGCAACCGGTTGGCGATTTCGCGAATGTGGTCCGGGGAAAAGCCCGCGGCGCCTCCAATGATCAAAGCGCCACGGTCCACGAACAGCTCGGCGCACTCAGCCACGTACTCCGGCGAGCTGAGATAGGTGGTCGTGTTGCCGATGCGCACGGGGTAACCAGCGTTCGGCCTCACGCAAAGGGGATAGGGTTTCTTAAGACGGCCGAGAAAATCATCGATTTCCAGGGGCCCCAAGGTGCCGTGAATGCCCACCAAGTCCGCGCCGGCCCTTTGCAGGCTCTGAAAACAATCCTCGATCGTGTCTCCGAATTTGGTGAGCCCATCTTCCAGAAAGGTCATGGTCGCGATGATCGGCGCGGAGCAGGACTCGCGCACCGCGGCCACGCATTGCTCCGCCTCGATCAGGCTGCTGAAGCCTTCCAAAATGAAGCCGTCCACGCCCTCCTGAATCAGGCACTTTGCCTGTTCCACGTACACCGCCCGGTAGTCCTCCTCGGTGAGTCGGCCATAAGGCTTCAGCAACGCTCCGGTGGGGCCCAAACCGCCGAACATCAGGCCATCAGGCGGCAGGGCATTGCGGCAAACCGCCACGGCCTTAGCGTTGATTTCCTCAAGCCTGGATTTGATTTGGCCCAATTGTAGGGCAAGACGGTTGGCCTCGGCCGTGCCCGTGACCATCAAGCCGGCGCCCGCGTCCGCGAAGTCCTTGTGGATTTGCTGTACCAGCTTTTCGTGATCCAAAAGGAAGCGCGGAGGAAAGGGGTGAGGTTCCTTGAGGCGGCGCTGGATTTCCGAACTCAACCCGCCGTCGATGATGAGGATCTTGTCCTTTAGCAGGTATTTGAAATCGCCGCGAAGCATGTGCTTTTACAAGTCCTGTTCGGTTTCGAGGTAGGGTGTGATCCCCAAAATTTCATAATGCTTCTTGCCGTTTGGAATTTGGATGATGGCCTCGTCCTCTTCCCTTTTACCCATCAGCGCTCTGCCAATGGGGGAACTCACCGAAATGCGCATGGTTTTGATATCGCTGTCCTCGGGCATGACCAGCTGATAGGAAATTTCCTTTTCCTCGTCCACATCGTAGAGCTCCACGATGCTGCCGTAACCCACGCGATCTTTCGGCAGCCGGGAAACATCGACCTGGGCAATTTCATTGATGCGCGCTTTGAGTTTGCGAAATTTGGATTGCAGCAGGCGTTGGCGGTCGAGGGCGGCCTCGTATTCGGCGTTTTCCGACAAATCTCCCAGCGCGGCCGCTTTGCTGATCTCCTCGGGAAGCTTGGTTTTTAGCTCATGTTCAAGATCTTTTAATTCTTGGTTCAGCCTTCCCAGAAGTTTTTTGGTCATAGGAACATGCCTTTCGTTTATTGATTTTTAGAAAGATTCCAGAATCTCGATAATTCTATTTTTTTCTCTCCATCGAACCTCTATCGAGAGGTAGCCTATGACTATATCAAATTTGCGGTTTTTGGCAAGCTTGACCGCATCCTTCTCCGTGGTAACCAGGAGGTCCGCGCCGTTTTCCAGCGCGGCCCGCGAAAGCATATTAAGGCTGGCTTCGTCGATCGGTTGGTGGTCCTTCAATGGAAGGCTGACCACGATCTCGGCGCCGAGTCCCCGAAGCGTCTCAAAAAATGCCTCGGGCCTCGCGATGCCCGCCCAGGCTCCGATCTTTCGTCCCTTCAGCGCGGATAGGGGTTGGCGCGCATCCTCAGGGAGGATGGTCAGCGCGGAAGGAGAGAAATCCAGCCGGTCAATGGGAAGCCCCGAATGCGCCGCGTGGATGCGGCGTTCGAACCAGGCGGCGTGGCGTTGTGGCGGGCAACGGGTGAGCAAAACGGCATGGGCGCGTTTAAGCGCCGACCATCCTTCGCGGTATAGGCCCCGTGAGAGCAGACCGGGCGGCGGTTGGCTGACGTCGATGAGGACCAGGTCCAGGTCGCGATGCAGTTGGCGGTGTTGGAAGCCGTCGTCGAGCAGGTATACATCCGGACCCCAGTCCCGCGCGAGGGTCGCGGCCGCGTATCTGTCGGGGCCGACGAACACGCGTGCTCTCGGCACGCGGCGGGCAATTAACAGCGGCTCGTCCCCACACCGGCGCCAATCGCCATCGGGTTTGACCTCCAGACATTGTTTGGGATGGTCGCGTCCGTATCCTCTGCTGAGAACCGCGACCTTTTGGCCCCTTTCCGCGAGAAGCGTGGCGAGCTCCGCGCAAATCGGGGTCTTGCCGCTGCCGCCCATGGCCAGGTTGCCCACGGATATCACGGGCCGCTCCAGCTTTTTTACGCGCGCCAACCCATGATCGAAAAAGAAATTGCGCACCCGAACTGCCCAAGCGTATAAAAGCTTGAGCGGAAGGAGTAGCCAGGTTCGGAGCATCCCCACCTCTTTTCCCTTGGCGTTTTCAACCAATGTCGAGCCCGAGCCGGTCCCAGATGGCGTCCACCTCGCGGACGGTCGCCTCGTCCGGTTTTAGCACCTCGGGATAGCCCGGTTTCAAGCGGCAGTCGATCACCAGCGGCGCCTCAAAGGCCAGGTGATGGCGTTTGACCGAGTGGCGGCCGTAAATATCGCCCGCTGGTTCAAATCGGGTGAAGATATTCCAGAGGAAAGCATGCTCGCTCGATGTGGCGTCCTCGGGATCGTCGTGCAGCAGCACGAGTCGGAAATCTCGGATTTCGGGTTGCGCCAAAAGCCGGCTTGGGTCGTCATTGCCCACGCGATAGGCGGGTCCGCGCACCACCAGCACCCCGACCTCGTGGGTCCGCGCCTGCCGGGTGGCCACGTTCTCCAGGAACGTGGAGATCCCCCCGATGCGCGCCGGGGGATACTCGCC
>JBGTRP010000623.1:0-4786 GCA_041940685.1 Acanthopleuribacteraceae bacterium | reverse complement strand
CCTCGCGCTGGCCGGGCCGGAGCGGTCCGCCGTGGAAGAAAGGGCTGAAGAGCCGGTTTCCCCCCGAAAAGACCGTCCCATGCCCAAGGAGCCTGACCAAGAACGACTAAGGCTGGAGTACGACCAGGTCTGGCGGGTGAGCACGCTCGACCGCTCGGAAGTTCGGCCATTGCCCGGTTTTGTGCCGCCGCCGCCTTTATTCGACCCTCCCGGGCGTCCGCTATCCCCCTCGGAGCTCTCACAACTGGTGCTCGGCGCGCTCCAAGACCAGGGCATCGAGTTGCATGCATCCCGGTTGACCGACCTGGCCAATTTCCAAATCGGCGGGGTTCGGCCCTTTGAGCTCAAGGGTTTTCGCGACCGGAACCAGCCAAGCGCGGAAAGCGCGGTACATCTGGATAGCGGACCCGCACCAGAGGCTGCCGACGAGGTGCGCGGGGGGCTGCCGCCGCAATTCGACGCCCGTACAGCTCGGTTTCGCCAGGGCCTGTCTCGCTGGATGGAAAAGGCGCGTCCCGCGTTGCGGCTCGGCGAATCCCAGGGCCGCCGAGGCATTCTGGTGACCCTCGCCCATCCGGAGAACGGCGCGGGGATTCCCATGCACTTTTCCGCTCGGGCCCTGGAAAGAGTTCAGGAACCGGATTTTGGCGAGGTCAAACGCGATCATCTCATCTATTTGCAAGCAATGGCCAACTGTTACGGCTCCAAGTTATTGGTGGACGGCATTTATGGCGGCAACAGCAGACGCGAGGTCAGCGGGTTGCCGGCCAAGGCCCTGGGCCGCTCCGACCTGAGGCCGGTTTACGAGGCCTGGTTGGAGGCTTATTTCCGATGAGCTGGTTTTCCATGCCACGCCGCTTATGTTTATGAGATTCCAAGCGAAGGATTTCTACTACGAAGGCACGGAGCACGCTGAGGTTAACCGCAAACGAAACCCTGAAAAATCTGGGATCTCCATTTCATGGCAGGTCTACCAGCTTCCGCCCATGGCGAATTCCATGGGCAGTCGGCCGGAAAGAGAAACAAATGTAAGACCCCCCCCTTTCAATCACGGGGCTCAATTCAGGAATAAACCAAAGGAAAATTGATTGAATCGTCAATTCAAACTATTCAAAGACGAGGATGATTCAACCGATTCGCGACAGGTTCTCCCGAGAGGCGCAAAACGGAACCTCGCAATCACGACTCTGAATCACGATCAAATAGGGAGAGGGGAGTAACATCATGGGTCCCTGGCTGCAAATGATTTTTGGCCTGATCGTCCTGCTTTTGGGAGCCGGCTTCATGTGGATAAGCTGGACGCCTATCACGAGAACGCATCGCCGCGCTTTGTCGCGGAGCGTCGGGGCGGCCAAGGAACGGGTCAGCGGCTGGTTGGGCGGTTTTTCGCCCGTGGACGCACGCCCTCCATTCCGGTCTGAGGAGGATATGGATGAAACCGGCGCGGGTCTCCCCAAGCCCGTGACCGGAAAGATCAAGCGCCTGCTTAAATTCGAGAGCGGGGTGCGGGGGCTTCCCATCCCCCTTTTCGACTATGGTCGGATCAATATCGAGAAATGGGCGGGCAACATTGCGGAAAATATCTATCTGCGGGTAAGCCAAGATTCGAGAGGCGATGTGCGCGCGGTGATGAAGAAGGGCCTTGCCGGGGATTATCGCGAAATCGACGAGGCGCGGGACCTGGTGCCCGTGGGTTGGGTTCAAATATTGGTTCATCAAGAAATGGCGGATAAGCTCAAAAACGATTCGGGGATTAAACTCGATGAGCTCGGCGCCAAGCTTTCCAAGGACCTGCGCGAATACCTCAAGTCCTGGCTGCGGCCGGAGCAACTCAAGGACTATCGCCCCAAAATCAAGGTGTACCGCTTCGACCACGTGGCCCCTACCAACTATCACATAAAGTTCTCTCCCTTGTTGCCCTCCTCCCAGGACGAATTTCTGGTATGCGACGGCGCGGTCAGCTTTCGGCCCGCGGGAGGAAAGGTAGCCATGCCGGGTATGCGCAACCGCGTGCCCAAGGTGGCGGGTCAGGCCCTTGACGGCGGCGGTTACGTGCCTCTGTTGGAGACCTTTGCCGAAGAAGTGGTCATCGGCCCGCATAGCTGGTGTCACATCCGCACCAATCCCCGTCACTTCGAAGCCACGCTCACCTTGGGGTGGCGCAAATCAGACAATATTGGCGTAATCGGGGATCTGGAGGTGCGCGAATACGCGGGCAAGGACGCCCTTTACCTGGAAATCCCCGGCTTTGCCAGGACGCCTTTCTCACATGGCAACACCCTGGTCAGCATCCCCGAAAGCGAGGGTCCCCGTACCACCTGTTCGCTCTATCGGGTGGCTGAGGAAGGGGAATTTTTGGTGGCGACCCTAACCCTGGCCAATCCACTACCGGATATCGATGCCCTACCAGGAGTGGCCGCCTTTGAAGGCCTGGACCCCTTTCCCGAGGGGCCCGCGGGTTTCGCCCGATTCCTGGTCTCCCAGATCTACCTGACTACCCGCTTTAAAAAAATGATCAAGAATGTCCTGTTCCTGCATGATGACAAAGGCCGCAATTATTTGGAGGAAAAGGATTTATGGGATGATCAAGGGGTCCGCGACGAGGGCATCGTTACCGATCAGGATGATCTCTGCTACCGGCTTAAATTGGTAGTGGCGCCCGGAATGCGCCGCATGTTGATCGCGGCTCACGGAAATCTGGCCCTCACCCGCCAACTCAGCGCGGAAATCAGCCGCATCATCAACGAGGAGGATATTTATAAGGATTTGTTTGACCAACAGGCGAAGGAGCAACTCAAGCCCAGCGAAAACCGTCCCGGTCTCTCCCTGGAGATTTCTTCCGATGACCTGATTCCACCCGGCAGCGTGTTGTTGCGGGTTTTGCCGATCCTGGCCTCGGTTCGACGCCGAGAGATTTTTGGAGAGCTGAATTTCGGGCAATGGGAGGGAGCGGAGGAAATCTCCGGAATGTCCTGCAATCCCAAACGCAACTTTCTCATCGAATACCCGCTGGGCACGGTCATGATGCGCATCAGCCGCTTCCCGCTTTACGGGATACGCGCGCCCAAAGTAAATGGCGCGATCACCCTTTCCTTCGAGGAGCCGGGTCAGCCAGGCGCGCGGTTGGTGGTGGAAAATCGCTCGCGCTCCAACCTGAAGCTTGGAGACGCGAACGTTCCTCCCGATGACGATGGCAGCTATCCAACGCCGCCGGGCCAAGCCTACCGGGTGCCGCTGGAAATGGATGGTCAGCGGTTGGAGATTCATCTCTATCCCAAGCCGATTCAACAAATGCGCGAGCCCGAGTTCGTGCCCGCGCCTGGAAAGTTGAGTTTCTACGGCCTCACCCTGGCGCGGCGGGAAGAACGAACCGATTGGCGCAACAGCCCTTTGTACGATCTTTGGCAAGCCTCGCTCGCCGACGGCCGCCAATTGGAAATCAAGGGCGCATCCCTGGCCACGGAACAAGGCTATCTCGCGAGCGTGGTGCGCGACGGCGTCCAGCATGAGGTGCATTTTTTCGCGGGCGCGGAGTCGCGACTCAAGGAGGCGCGAGGCCATCAGCCCCTGAAGCTGGGAGCCGGAGATAGCACGATTCAGCCGGAAACAGGAGGCCTTGGGCTTTCGGCCACGATTTGGGAAACCGCCAATTCCAGCCGAGTGGTGGAATATTCGCGCGTGGATTTCTTCGGTAACCCGCCCCGCACCGTGAACGGGGACATTCTGCTTGCCGACTTTTACGATCGCTTCTACGACAGCGTGGCCGCGCTCTTGCCCGAGGGCTCGGACATCACGGATATCGATTTGTTGCGCTGCCACCCTCGGGCGCCGCAAGATCTTTCCCGGCATCTTTACCTTGCCAGCCATCGCGATGAAGAGGGCGCCACCCAATCGGGCTGGTTGTTCCACCCGGACGCGGGCATTCGCGCGGTATTTCCCGAAAGCGGGGACCGGCCACTGGAGCTCGATTACAGCCGCCCCCTGGTCGGCCCCCTCGAAAGCGGCCGCGCCTATCGCGTGAATTGGAGTGGGGAATCCCAGACGCCGCTGTCCCTCGACGTCGCGAGTCACCGCGAACAGGTAGAAACCTACCTACAAGACGGGGTTTTCTCGCTCAAGAACGGGGCCTACCAACCCGGCGGACTGCTCAGCGGCAAATCCATGCTGTTTCTTCCGCGTGAGGAAATCTTTGTGTCTACCAGTCCCATTCAACTGAATTACAACCCGGAAACCGTCAACCCCAAAAATCAGCTCTCTTTCGAAACCCGGGAGCTTTCAAATTTCTTCGACAAGGACAGCTACTCCATCGAGTACAGCGCGGAGGCGCGTTCATTCGTGGTCAAATCCGAGCTCCACGCCCATTTGGGGACCTCTCCCAAGAGCGTGTTTCTCATTGTGCCCTCGGGGAAACCGCCCATCCTGGGTTCCCACGCGTTGCCCTACGTGGTCATCCCACAGGGTCAGAACCTGCTGGTGTTTCCGGGGCTGACATTCATGTTCTCGCAGGGTCCCATCTACTACGGTTTCAATGTCTGATGGGCGGTCTTTTGTCCCAGCATCACATTCCATGGCAAAGATAAAGGCATGATTCACAACTTCATCTTCTATTTCCTTTTCGCATTGTACCTGGCCGGGGCGGTCTTTACCGTGGTTCGCCGCCGCGCGCTTCCTTTCCACCCCTTCCTGGTGTACTGCGCCCTGCTTTTACCCGCCTTTTTGCTGGTATGGGCCGGCGTGGCTCTGGGGTTGCGGCATATGCCTCAATACCAGGTGGTCATTCACGGCT
>JBGTRP010000622.1:0-4789 GCA_041940685.1 Acanthopleuribacteraceae bacterium | reverse complement strand
ACCAACTCCGCGTTCAGCGCATTCCAAAACCGCGCGGGCAAGGCAGTTTCCAGCTTGCGCTCCGGGGGAGGCGGAGAAGCCGGCTGCGAGGTGGCAACCCGCTTTTCAAACTCATTGCTCGATTGAAGGCCAAGCAGGGGAAACAGCAGGTTATACGGAGCGCGCAACAACTGTTTGAGGAGACCGGCCAACTCCACATCTGGTTGGAGCCCGCTGCGTTGAAAACAATCCTGCACCAGGGGCGTGAGAAATCTTTCGGAGGAGGCCGAACCTTTGTTCAGGTAAGAGATGAAATCGTTCAGCCAACTATGATCACCGCTAAAAATCTGTAGCCGATCGATCCGTTCACGCAGAACTTTTCCCTCCAAACCAAGCGCTCGCAGCATCTGGGTAACCTCGATGCTTTCCAACTCCAGAATCGCCGCGAACAAATGGAGAACGCCGATCATGGCGCAATTGCTTTCCCGAGCAATTTTTCCCGCCGCCTGCAAAAGCGGCAAAGCTAAATAGGGAGCGGCCTCCCGGCTGTTACAGGCCAGCGCCCGCAAGGAAATTACGGGGCCGGGATCGGCCAGCCGGCATAAGGTCGAACCCAACACGAAAAAATCTTCCACCGCAACAAAGGTATTGGGCGCCAATTTCCGGCCGTCTATAAAAGAACCGTTGGACGACCCCAAATCCTTGATACTTAGGGTGTAGGGCTCATATTCCAGGACCGCGTGGGAGGAGGAAATCCAAGGATCGTGGGCCATCACGAACCCGTTTCGGCTGCCCCTGCCCACCGTCAAGGATTGATGATCGGCAACCGTAAAGGTAAGCCCCTCCGAGGGCCCCGTCACCACCCGAACCATTTGAGGCATGACTTTCTCCATCCTGAACGGAAACGACGCATGGAGGAAAACTCACGGCCGAATCGAAACCTGCCGCATTATAACCGATAGCCACTGGCGGCCAAAGGAAACCGGGATCACGAAAGCCCCAGAAGGCAAGGAAATGGAAGCCACATTAAGAGTTTTCCAATTGTACAAAAGGTCATCAAAACCCAGATGAACAGTTTTTCGCCCTAACCTATCACGGCTAAATCTATCTTTTAAAACTACTTACATGCATTTTCCCCGCATGGTTGGACCAAACAAATTACCGCCAAAGAACATTTTCATCATTTTTTTGGCGGCGAGGTGAGATATTCCGGCTCCCGCTTTCGCATACATAGGTAAAGAGAAAAATATGCGCGGAGAGGCGGTTGGTCCCTCAATTATCGGACCTTCGCGCAAGACCCGCCCAAGACATGTAATGGGGCGGCCGGAATTCCTTCCAGCGGAAGCAGGACCTTGCCGCCATCCCCGATATTTGGCGCATTCTTTTTCCCAAAACTCATTCTGGAGGATTTTAGTTTTGCCCTGCCAATCATTGGCCCATCATCAAGACGATTGTCCCTACCGCCCTTAATGGATTGTTCCCCGCCGGTTCAGGTCCGGGCCAGGAATCACTCATACTACGCTCGCAACCCCGCAATCGAAGAAAGACTGGAGTGACCAACGGCCCGGCCGAACCGGCTTCACCCTCCGTTCCCAAGTCCCAATCGGTTCCTAACCGCTCCGGACGGAATTTTCCGGTCGGGTTGGGCGAACCTCTCAGCGGACCACCGCATTCAGCCCCGCCATATGACGACGCGGACCCTCGTTTTGGTCCCCCCAAAGGAGGAAACCCGCCCAGATTGATGCGTCGGCCTCAGCCCGAATCCATGCGCCCTCGGCCGTGTGTGTTGGGCCGGGAAACAGGTCGCTGGCCAAGCGCGCCACCTTAGTCTTGGGAGGGACGCCGGCAATGGTGCGAGAGTCGAGAGCGACTCCAGCCTCGCTGTAGAGGGTAAAGCTGATATCCGCGGCTTGCTGCCCCAGGTTCACGGCAACGAGGCCCGCCCAGGTAGTGGTGGAGGCCTGGAAATGGGGATACTCCAAAACGGACCCACCCTCAAAAACGCCGTTCAAACCGGCAAAAAATCGCTGCTCCGTGGTTGCGGTGGAACCAAACAATTCATATCCGATCAGTGGTTGATCCGAGCTCAGGGAAACCCAGGCCGTTCCGGCGGGAATGACATCCGAGCCATTTTGATCCATAAGCAGGGTGATCTTGCCCTCGGATGGGAGAGCCTCGGGAGTTCGTTCAAGCAAAGACCGCCCATCGGAACCGTAATAGCGTTCGGTTACCCTCGCGGGGGATTCGCCGATATTGATGTAGACCAAGCCGGTCCAAAACTGTTGCGTATCCGCGGCCACGTGGAGAAACCGGAGCTCTTTCCCGCTCTTGCCGTTGAGTCCGAGCGCGGCCAATTGATTCCGCTCTGGCAGGGTTTCGAAGTATTCCATGGCCACCACGCCGGGATTTTCGCCCTCCAAAACCAGGAAATCCGTGCCGCTCAAATCGGCGCCAAAGTATTCGCGCACATCCCTTTCGGCCTTGGCGTAGGGCGCGAAATGTTCAAAAATCTCGGCCCGGGGTCCGGTAAGTCCCGCGCGGACGCCGCGTTGCAGACCCCGTTCGTTTGGGTTGATCGAGGCGACTACAGTCCGGAAGTTGTTCACGTCCTTGGCTACATGGGGCACAAACACCCTCGGGCTTCCCTGAGCCTCCGCCCAATACGCCGCTCGCTTTTCAGGACCACGCAGCTCCGCAAAGACATCCAATAGCCGATCCCCGCCCACCTGGATCCAGGCGATCTGATGCCCCTGTCCGGAGAAAAGCGAATCGACTTCCATCCAAATGCGTTGCCTTCCATTTACTACTTGGAAGACCTCGCTTTTTCCAAGCGAATCACCGGCGGAGTCAAATGCAAACAATTCAACCTGGGCGGATTCAACCCCGGGATTGATGACCCCAATCCAAGTCTCGGCATCGGCGCCCGACTCGATCTCGGCCAGGTGATAACGATAGGCAAGGCTGGAACCACGGGCCTCGCCCTCGGCCAGCGCGCCATTCAGGTCCAAGCGGTACATGGAGCGGCCGTAAGTGGCGGCCACCAAAAAGTTCTCGGGCTCGTGCAGGTCGATATCCAACACGGGCGCGAAGGGCAACCCCCGCCCCAAGATCTGCCACGAATTGCCGCCGCTACGGGAATAAAATACGCCCAGATCGGTTGCCGCGAAAAGGGTGTGATCGGAATCATCGGCAACAATGATGTCGTTGACAGGCGCCTCGGGCAGATTGCCCGAAATATCGCGCCAGTTCTGGCCGCCATCAAGCGTCTCTAAGATATGGGGTATATAGTCGTCGTTGCGGAATCCGGACAGGGTCAGGTAGGCATGCCGGGCCTGTCGAGGATGCACCGCGACCCGCGTCACCCAGCGTTGAGGAAGGTTTTCCGATATCTTTTGCCAACTCCCGCCGCTATTCTCGGTAATCCAAACATTGCCATCGTCGGTGCCCGCGTAGATGACCGCGCTATCGGAGGGCGCCACCGCAATGGTGGTAACCGTGCCGAAGACCGTCACCCGCTCCCCCACCCCAAAGCTCTCGCCGGGCCCATTGGTCAAGTCCAAGCTGATTGGCTCGAACTCATCGGGTTCGCCTGTCGTTCGGTAGACGCCCTGCGCGCCAAAGTACACGATGCTGGGGTCGTTGGGGTCCAGCGCCACGGGCGCATTCCAGTTCACCCGCTCCAGAGCGCTTTGGGGCACGTTCGCGGGGAAGCCCAAACCATTGCGAAAATGGAACAAGTTTCCATACTGGGATTCCGCGTAGACGCAATCGCTGTTGGTGGGATCCACCAGCACGTAAAAACCATCGCCACCCAAAAATTCTTCCCAGTCGCCCACTCCTCCACCGAGGTTGCGCAAGGTGCCATTATCCTGAGTTCCTCCGTAGAGGCGATCCGGCTGCAGAAAATCGATTTCACAGGTGTAAAACTGGGTAACGGGAAGATTTTTCACATGCCAAAAGTTCGGCTCGGGCGAATCGGAGAGGTACAACCCGCCGTCATTGGCCAACGCCATGAAACTGGGACTGCCCGGCTGGAAGTCCAACCCGTGCTGATCCACGTGAATTCGGGTCGCCGGATTCTCTTGACGGGCCCAACTTTCTCCCCCGTTTTGGGAGACAAAAACGTCGAGCCCAAGCGCATAGACACGATCCGGGTCCTCTGGATGAACGCGAATATTGCCGAACCACCAGCCAAAGCTACTGTATAAGCCGGCCAACTCCGAACCCGGCATCCGAGTCCAGCTATCGCCCCCATTGGTGGATTTGTAAACGCCATCGAAGAAACCGACAAGATCGGCGTATATCGCGTAAAGCACCTCGGGATCGGATTCGGCAATCGCGAGCCCGATTCGGCCCACGCTGCCGAAATTTTCCGGCAGGCCGTTTTGAAGAAGGATCCAGCTTGCCCCTCCATCCATTGAGCGATAAACACCGCTGGTAGGCCCGCCGTAGAGGCGGTCGGAAGGCGTCCGCTGCCGCTCCCACATGGCCGCGTAGACTACTTGAGGGTTCTGGGGGTTCTGCACCAAATCTATGCATCCGGTTTTATCCGAAAGGTAGAGGGTTCGTTGCCAGGTCTTGCCGCCGTCTTGGCTGCGGTAAATCCCCCGCTGATCATCCCGCGAAAACAAACTGCCCATGGCCCCCACGAGCACTTTGTCGGGGTCTTGCGGGTGAACCAGGATACGGCCAATGTAGCGGGTCTCCGTGAGGCCCACGGAAAACCATGTGGCGCCGGCGTCGGTGGATTTGTACACGCCGCTGCCGCCATAAGCCAAGGAACCCCCGCCGCCATTGGCCTCGCCGGTGC
>JBGTRP010000621.1:0-4790 GCA_041940685.1 Acanthopleuribacteraceae bacterium | reverse complement strand
ATCATGGAATCCAGGTTCCCGGTCGGCTCATCCGCGAAGATCAGGCGCGGGCTACCCGCGATGGCGCGCGCGATCGCCACCCGCTGCTGCTGGCCGCCGGATAGCTGAGATGGCAGGTGCTTTACCCGGCCGGTGAGGCCCACGGTCTCCAGGGCCTCCATGATGCGGTCGCGCCGCTCCTGTTTGGGAAACTTGCGGTAACGCAGCGGCACATCCACATTGTCGAAAACATTGAGGTCGGGAATCAGGTTGAAGCTTTGAAAGATAAAGCCGATCTTTTGGTTGCGGATTTGTGAGCGATGCCGATCGCTGAGCCCGGTAACATCCTCATCCTCCAGGTAATAGACGCCCTTGTCGAAATCGTCCAGTAACCCGGCAATATTGAGAAAGGTCGACTTACCGGAGCCGGAAGGACCCATGACCGCGAGGAAATCGCCCTCGGCCGCGTACAGGTTGAAATCGTTAAGCGCATGGGTTTCCACGAAGTCGGTGCGGTAAATTTTGCTGATGTGTTCCATTCGCAACATTGGCAAGATCCTCCTCAGTTTCTCAATAAAATGGCGCCCGCCTTGTCAAAAAGGCTGATGTCGCTGATGATGATTTGGTCGCCGGGCTCCAGACCCGAAAGGATTTCTACCTCGGTCATGCTGGTCGCCCCCGTTTGAATGTCGATCCGCGTGGCGAGGCCCTCGCGAACCACGTACGCGACGCGGCCGCCGCCACTTTCCAGAAAGGGCCCACGGCGGACCTTGAGCGCATCTTCCCGGCGGGAGAAGATCACGCGGGTGCTGACCCTTTGATTCTGTCTCAAGCCCTCGGGCAGATCGCCGGTAAACACCACGGAACCCGTCACCAGCGAGTTGTTGACCTCGGGAGCGACCGAGGCCACCATGCCCGAAAATACTTGGCTTTCATAGGTGATCTCGGCGGGAATGCCCGGCTGAATCTCGTCGGCGTAGGCCTCGGGAATGCTGACCTGTATTTCAAAGGCGGAAAGGTCGATTACCGTCAGCAAGGCCTGGTTGATGCTCACGAAATCCTTGGGATCCACGTTCACCGTCCCGATCACGCCATTCACGGGCGAGCGCAGGACCAATTCCGCCACGCGCCGTTCCACATCCTCCACGACCAGGCGCTGGCGCTCCAGTTGAAGCTCGCGGTTGCGGATCTCGAAATCCATGACCTCGCGGTCCAACCCTGATTTCCCCCGCGCGTTGCGCAGTTCCAACTCGGTAATGGCCACCTGATCCTGGGCCTCCTCGTATTCCGCGGCGTTGATCAGGCCCTGGCCAAAGGTGAGCTTGGCCCGCTCGAAGGCTCGCTTGGCGGCCTCGTGGCGCAGCTTCTTCAGTTCGATATCCTGCTCGTTGGCCAGATGGGTGGTTTTGGCCGCGATCCGCTGGCGGGACAGCTCGGAATCCAGAGAATCCAACTGCGCCCGTTCCTGTTTGAGCCGGTTCTCCAGTTCCGGGCTCTTGATGACGCCCAGAACATCTCCCTCCTCCACCACGGTTCCCGCCTTGATTTCCAGGGAAAGCGCCCCGTCCGCGGGGCTGAAGATGGTGGGATAGGAAGAGGCCACGATACGGCCTTCCACGCCCAGATCATGCACCAGCGCGCCGCGCGTGACGGTCGCGTAGTTGAATCGGTTCTTTTGAAACGAACGTTCCGCCGCGGACCAACCGCGAATCGTGGGCGACCGCCAAACCAGGAACGCCATGACAACCAAAAGGACGGCGCCCAGGATCAGGAGCCGGCCTCGGGAAAGCCCCTTCCCTCTCTCGATGATGCGGTCTTGCGCGGAAGTATCTTGAATCATCCATGCCTCCGCGGTGGTTAGAGCAAGGCCGATGCCAGTTTTTTTTAACCTCCAACCCGTTGGTTTTCAATGGATTTTGGCAATTTCGACCGGCTTTCCCCGGACACCTGTCCGACCGGCGCGGACACCTGTCCGGAACAAACGAGCGCGAAAACATGCCTCATCGAGCACACTGGCCGACTGGCTCAATAACCTCGACCCCAACACGGGCATGCTGCCCGTGGGCCAGCCCGGCGATCCCGCGCCACCCACCTTCAGCGCATCGACCTTCATCGTGGGCGTCAATGTGGGCGTTGGCTCCGGCTGGGGCAACAACTTCCTGGGCTTCGCCGACAACATCACCCTTGGCTTCGGCGGTAATTCAGACACCTACCGCTTCGAACAAGACGTGCCCGTAGAGCTGATGCGTTTTACGATCGAGTAAGATTCACTGCGCCAGCCAAGCCGAATTTAAAAGGGAATCCCGTCCGCATCCGCATCCGCCGATCCCTGCTCGGGGTCCGGCGGCACGAAACTCACCAGTTGAATGCCATCAAAAGAGATGGGCAGGCGGCGGTTGCGGCCAAGGGTGGCAAAATCATAGCCCTGCTCGGTCTGCGTGGGCCAAATCATGACCGCGTTCGAGGAAAATGTAAGAGATCCTGTCCTTGATGGGAATGGGGCGCAAGGCCGGCAGCATGCTCAGGCTCTCCGAATCAGCATCAGGCCACAGCCAAAGCCCTTGGCCCGGCCAAGACCGTGGAAAAGCATTTGGGTGAAGCGTTCGGCATCGCTGACCTCCAGCAGACCGTGGAAGTCCAGCGTCGCGATGACCGCCTCGCGTCGCTGTTTGCGGAACACCCCGCGCTGATAGCCATCCACACGAACCTGGTTGTCCCGCAGCATGAAGCCGGCGCCCTCCGCGCGCGGCCTCAACCAATCCATCCCCGCTTCATGCCAAAGCATGGCCGTGGTGGCATCCCCCGATTCCTCCGCGGATCGATTCTTTTTCCGGTGCATCACCACATCATGGCGCTTGCCCCGCACACAGATGACCGGATTCACGCGCAGCGCAAAGGCAAGCCGGTCCCCATCCTCGAGATGGGGTCGGAACTCCTTGGTTTCCGCCCGCCAAAAGCTCCCGGACGCGCGCGGCGGCCGCCGCGAGAGCAGAAAAAATCTGGGTCGGCCGCGTTCCAAATCGTAGCGGTACAGGAAATCGCGCGCCGCGTCCGGGTCCAGGTCGAAAAGCCGCCAAACGAACCGATGCACCTGGTAGGGGTCCCAGCACGTGAGGGCGCCCGGCCTGGCGGGATCGCAAAAAACCTTGCTGAAATACATCTCAGCTCTCCTTGTCTGCCTGTTTCTCGGTTTCGGGCAACCGACCCATACATTCCTCGCGGTTGGAATAGGTCCACCGCCGGCGCGAGAGAAGCCGGTCCCTGCGGGTCACCTGAAACAGGGTTTCCATGGAACCCTCGGCGCCCCGTTCGAAATACACCTCACGCGCGCCGACATCTGGAAGCCCGCGCAAATGTTCGGGTACTGGGAAGCCCGCGAAAGCCTCGGCCAGGTTGGCGGCTTCCACCGCCTCCGGCCGAATCGGAAAAGCGGGCGGGCAGGCTTTGCGGCCCAGATACAGGTGAAAATGGGGCCGTAGAAAGGCGCGCGCCAGAGCGGAGAGATCGTAGGGCAGCGAAACCGGATCCCGCTGCCACAGGGCCACCGCGTACAGGGCATCCGCGCGATAATCCCTGGTTGACAGGATGGTGTTCAGTTTCTCGCCCGACAGCTCATCCGCCCGTGTAAGCCAGTGGCGGGCCTTGCCCGCGGGAGGCACCTGGGTGGTGTGATAATCGCGCAGCAAGGTTCCCGCGGACCGGATCCGGACCGCCATGCACAGGCGTTGGTCCAGGTCGGCCAGGTCGGCCTCCTGGTCGCGCCGGATCCCCATGGCCGCGGCAACCAGGCCCAGCACGCCGGATAGGCTGGGATGGCGCTCCTCGGGACGCACCTCGCCCACGGCGATGCCGCCCCAGGACTGCATGGGACCGTACAAATGAAACATCAGAAATTCGTTCATGATTCAGCCCGCCTCGACAAAGTTCAGCAACTCGGAGATGCGGCCCTTGCCCGCGTGGGTGTCCAACTCGTAGGCCCGCTCGGGTTCGCATTCATAACAGCCATCCAGCCGGGCGCGGGTTTCGCGCAGCAACCCGATTGCATCCCCAAGAAAATCATCGGCCCTCGTGGGTTTCATGAAGGAAAGCGCCAGGGAGCGGGGCTGGGCCTCACCCATTTCCGCCCGGATGAAACCGGCCCAGGAGCGCGCGGCATAGCTGTTCTGCTTGCCATGGGGCGAGGTTTTGGCCACGGCCTCGGCCAAGGCGCGCAAGGCCCGGCCCGCCAATTCCGCGTTTCCGCTCAAATTTTGCTCCAGCAGGTCGCGGTTCACGCAGATGTAGAGGTAGAACACCCCGGAGCCGAACCAGTTCTCATCCACGTGGCCCGCGCCGCTGTCCTCCCGTTTGTTGAGGTCGTCCACGGCCGTAAAAAAATCATCCTCCAACACCACGCGGTTCACGGAGAAGGCGTGGCTCACCTGCGCCGCGGCATCCACATTGTGCCCGGGAGTATCCGCCAGCATGCGTCCGAACAGGGCGATATCCGCGGCGGAATGATCCTTGCGCAACAGCTTCAGTTCCTCCTCCGTGGGTTCGCGCGCCTCCGCGCCCAGCAAACGGGCCAGGGCTTGGACGCCCTCGATCTCGGATTGGCTGAGATGGACCAACTGAGAGGTTTCCGCCCTTTCCTTTTTGAGCTTGTCCTTGTCCGGGCTGCCAAAAATTTTGACGATCCGCGATGCCCAATCCAGCGCTTTTTTCTGGCTGACCCCGGCCTCCTGAAGAATGGGCATCACCAGGTCCGTGCCGATCCGTTTGGTGCGGGTGCCTAGATGTCCGGCCAGGGCCTCCTGAAAAATGGCCGAGGT
>JBGTRP010000620.1:0-4794 GCA_041940685.1 Acanthopleuribacteraceae bacterium | reverse complement strand
ATCTGCTTCCCCAAGAAGGTCGTCCGCGACCGCTCGTTCAAAATCCTCGCGATGCAGCTTCTCCTGTTGGGGCTTGAGAACGCCACCGGCAAAGCTCGACTTGGCCCTGGAGCGGGGAACCTTGTTGGCTTTCATCAAAAGGTCCGCGGTGGTAATTGTCAGGGGTTGGTAACTGTCCCAATCATTGGCGGCAATGGCCCGAAAAGCGGCCCGGGCGGTTTCTTCCTCGGACGGGACGCCGTGACAGCCGCACAGCATCCAAAGGGACAAACAGACCGCCGCAAGCTTCATGCAACACCTCGCGCCCCCCCGAAACGGCGCCGCCCATACGCGCATGGGAGAAGCGGTGGGAGACCGGCGGATATTCGCGCTCCGGCGGGCCCCCATCCCGAATAGAATCAGTTTTCCGGTTTCACGAATTTCAGCGTCCAGCGGTCGCTCTCGCCGATGGCCGCGTATTTATCGCGATTCTCTTCGCCGAGCGCGTAACTGGGCGGTAGGGTCCACACGCCGCGGGGATGGTCCTTGGTGTCTTTCTCATTGGCGTTGACCTCGGATTTGCCCGCCAGCTTGAAACCCACGGATTCGATGAGTTCGATGGCGTAATCCTCGTTCACATAACCGCTGCGCGCGGTAGGGTCTTGCTCGCTGCCGGATTTGCCGCGGTGATCGGTAATGCCCAATACGCCGCCCGGTTTCAGCACATCGTAAAAGATTTGGACCATGTCCTTGGCGTTCCCGTTGGAAACCCAGTTGTGGAAGTTGCGGAAGGAGAGCACCATATCCGCGGAACCCGCGGCGCCGATATCCTTTTTATCGGGCGGGGCCAGTTCTTTGACCTGGAATTTGCCATAAATTTCCGGGTGGTCGACGAACTTTTCCTTAAACTGTTTGTTGACGCGGTTGAAGTAGTCCTTGGCGCGGCCGGTGGGGTTCTGATCGTAACCCGCGGCCACGTAAGCGCCGTTATCCTTGAGGAAGGGCGCCAGGATTTCGGCATACCAACCACCCGCGGGGGTGATTTCCACAACCGTCATATCGTCCTTAATGCCGAAGAACATGAGCGTTTCCAGCGGATGCCGATGCGCATCGCGCGCCTTGTTTTTCTCCTCGCGATGATCGCCCGCGATGACTTTTTTCAACTTGGCCTCGCTATCGCCGGCGAACAGGGCCGCCCCGAGGAGCGCCCAGCCCAGCAAAAGGCCGAGGGAAAGTTTTTTGATCGTTCTCTGCTTCATTTGAAAACACCACCTTTTCTGATTTGTTTGGAGATAGGATGAGGAATTATTGCCGAAACTCACGGCCGAAAGGGTGCCGTATCCGTGGCGGATGCGCGTGGGGAAAGCCCGCGATAGAAGCCTTAGGCGGCGGATGCCTCTCTTCCTCGACATTGGATTGAAACCATGCATTTCCATAAAAAACGCCGGAACCTACGCTACCCCAGATTGATGAAAAAACCAAGGGAATAGCGAGTTGAGCAAAGGATCGGATTGTTTTCGCCGAACGCCATTCCAGCCGTTTGCACTTGTCATCTCCAGTTTCAACAACATCCATGGGATTTTATTCCAATTGGATCGTAGAATCAAAAGCAATGCTCCCTTGGACCGATTCCACGAAGGAAAGGCGTCTATCCATGATCCGTGCCCGAGCCGCGCCACGCGGGCGCGTCTACATGCCAACGCAAGCGGCCATCATCGGGACGAACCCTCCCCGCCGGAATGCTCCGGTCGCCCCGGCAGGCGCGTTGGAGCGCGGTCCGCTTTTTCTCGCCGGAAACCAGGAAAAGCACGGCGCGAGCCGCGTTAATAAGCGGCAGCGTGAAGCTGACCCTTTTCTCGGGAGGGACGGGCGCATGCTCGGTGTAGGCGACCAGGCGATGCTCCTCCTCCAAGGAGGAATCCCCGGGAAAAAGAGATGCGGTATGGCCGTCAGCCCCCATGCCGAGCAGGATCAGGTCAAAGCGAGGCGGGAAGTCGGCCGAGAAATCAAAAGCCGCTCTCAACCTTTTCTCATACCGGAAATGCGGATTGACGCTGGTCAAGTCGGAGCTGGCGAAGGGTATTTGGCAGGGCACATGATCCAGTAGCGCCCTACGTAATCGCCTTTCGTTTCTGGAGGGGTCCTCGAATGGCACGCATCGCTCATCGCCTAAAAAGACCCGCGTTTTGCTCCAATCCACCGCATCGCGAAAGGGCGCGCGGGCCAGGCGGGCATAGAGGCCCAAGGGCGTAGAGCCGCCGGACAATGCCAAAAAAAACCGGCCCCTCTCGTGGATGGCCGCCAACGCGCGGGAAAGTATCCATTCGGCGGTAGCCACTTCGAGACTTGGTATATCCGGAAAAATGTAAATCTCACCCAGGGGATTCACTCGTGCCGCCAATGCCTGTTTTCTTTTTTCATTTTGTTGAAGGTCGGTCCCCAGGTTCCCGCCATGTAGTTGGGAAAGTTGGTCGGCGGCGATGCGCGCCAGGCGTTCAAAACCCGGGTGACGTGTTCCCAAGCGGCCTCGACCTCGTCCCAGCGCGCGAAAAGCTCGGCGTTGTCCTTCAGGGCATCTAATAGCACATGCTCGTAGTCGGAGAAAGCGCCGCTTTTGAGGGGCGCCCGCAAGGACTGCTGGTAAATGGGCTGTTTGGACCCGAACGCCAATGCATCGCATTGAAGCAAAATGGAAGGTTTGGGTTGGATGGTCAGCACGAGAACATTTTGATTGGCGGGCGAGGCAGTGGAGGGGAAAAAGCTCACCGGCGGCGATTTAAAGAAGACGGCAATCTCGGTTACCTTTTCCTTCATGCGTTTACCGGATCGCAAATAGAAGGGGACCCCGGCCCAACGCCAGTTTCGAATTTCGAGCCGCCAGGCGGCGAAGGTATCCCTGAGCGAGGCGTCTATACCCACATCCGTGCGGTAGGAAGGCACGGTTTCTCCGCCGACAAAGCCTTCATCGTATTGCCCTCTTTGTGTGCAATCGATGATTTCTTCGTCTTCCTGGCGTTTGATGGAGTGCAATACCTTCACTTTTTCATCACGAATGGAATCGGCGTCGAGATTGACCGGGGGCTCCATGGCGATCATACAGAGCAACTGCAACACATGGTTTTCCACCATATCCCTCAGGGCGCCCATCTCCTCGTAGACGCGCCGTTTTCCAACGCCGACCATCTCGGCCGCGGTGATCTGAACATGATCGATATAGTGGCGGTTCCACAGCGGTTCGAAGATACTGTTCCCCAACCGGAAACCCAGAATATTTTGAGTGGCTTCCTTGCCCAGGTAATGATCGATGCGAAAGACTTGTTCCTCATCAAAGTATCGTTTTACGATGGCGTTCAATTCCCGAGCGCTTTGTAGGTCCTTGCCGAAGGGCTTTTCCACCAACAAGCGAACCCAGCCATGGCCGGTTTTCTGGTGGAGCTTGGCCTTACCCATGTTCTCGATGGTGGCGCTGTGCAGCAATACGGATATGGCCAGAAAGAAAAGGCGATTACTCTTACCAACTTTCTTTTCCTCGATCTTGTTTAAATACCCGGCCAATTGCGACAAGGCGCGCGGATCTTCCAGGTCGCCCATATGATAATGGATTTGTTCGGAGAATCGTTTCCACACAATGGGGTTTTGATCCGGATCCGGAATTCGGGATTGCGGCTTTTCACTTTCTTCCTTCACGCATTTCCGCACGAAACTTTTGAAGGCTTGGGGCTGAAAGGATTGCTTATCGAAGCCCACGATTACGGTTGATTCGTTGAGGCCGCCTAAATTGTATTCCTTTTTTTCCAGTTCCTTTCTGCCCGATATCAACCGCCACAAGGCGGGCCAAAGCTTTTTCTGGGCAAGGTCGCCACAACAACCGAAAAGGACGATTACATGGTAAGGCGCTTTCTTTTGAGGCATCCACAAACCTCTCGCTATTTTTCCTTTACAGCATGCCCCCCAAATTGATTGCGAAGTAAGCTCAATAGCTTAAATGTATAAGAATCTTCTTGTTGCGAGAAGAATCGGCTTTGCAAGGCCGCGGTCAGCGTCGGGGCGGGAACCCCCCGGTCGATCGACTCGACAACGGTTCCTCTACCATATCCCGAGTCTTTCACAAAAGGAAGAATTTTTTCAAATTCCGGCTTTGTGCTCAAGGTTTGGACCAAAAGGTCCAGGAGCCGGGATTGTACGAGAGAACCCCTGGACCACAAGCGCGTGATCTCGGCAACATCCAAACCAAAGGCGGAGCGCTCCATGAGCTCGCATCCTTCGGCCAGGGCCGCCATGAAGGCGTATTCGACGCCATTGTGAATCATCTTCGCGTAATGCCCCGCGCCCGAGGGTCCAAGATGCGACCAGCCTCCTTCCTGGGCAAGGCATTGAAAAAGAGGGGCGGCCCGTTCTACCGCGCTCCGATCGCCTCCGACCATCAGACAGTAGCCCTGTACCCGGCCATGAACACCGCCAGATACGCCGACATCAACCCACGCCACGCCTTTTTTCCGGAGCAGGGCGCATCTTTTCATGCTGTCCTTGAAATGGGAATTCCCGCCGTCCAGGACGATATCTCCTGGTGCAAGCAAGCGCCTCAGGGATGTAAACACCAGCTCGGTAGCCTCGCCAGCGGGGAGCATGGTCCAAATCATGCGCGGGCTGGCAACCCGGTTCAGGATGACACCGGCAAAGGGCAGGTCAGGATCGTAATTCTTGAACCCCAGCGCGGTGGCCGCAGCCGACTGGCTCCGCAGAGTACTGACCTGACCTGCGATGGTGTCGCCCTGGTCTGCCCGTATCGCCGCAATCGCACGAATCCACCGATCC
>JBGTRP010000619.1:0-4815 GCA_041940685.1 Acanthopleuribacteraceae bacterium | reverse complement strand
GGCGCGCTTTACGAACGTTGTTACACGCCGGTTCCCATCACCCTACCCTCTCATCTCTCCATTCTGAGCGGCACCTATCCAAGCTATCACGGGGTTCATGAAAACGGAGGCTTTTACGTGGCGCCCGAAATTCAGACCCTGGCGGAGGTCCTCCAGCGGCGCGACTACGAAACCGCGGCATTCGTGGGCGCCTTTCCCCTTGACTCCCAAACCGGCTTGGATCAGGGTTTCGAGCTCTATGACGACGATTACCCCTCCAGCCTGGAAAAGGACCGTCATCCCAACCTGCGCAACTTTTTCGATGAACGGCCCGCCGCGGATGTGGCCGCGCGTGCGCTCCGCTGGCTGGATCAGCGAGGAAATCGTCCCTTCTTCCTGTGGACACACTTTTTCGATCCCCATCAGCCCTACAATCCGCCCTCTCCCTATCGGGAACGCTACCAGAATGCGCCCTATGACGGAGAAATCGCCTCGGTGGACGAGGCCGTCGGACAATTGGTGGCGCAACTTGAAAAAAAAGGCCTGCTGGACCGCACCCTCATCGTGCTGACCGCGGATCATGGCGAAGGTCTGGGCGAGCACGGCGAGCTCACCCACGCCCTCCTGCTTTTTTCCTCCACGGTACGGGTGCCGCTGATCGTGCGGGACCCGGCCCTGCCGGGAGGCAAACGCATTCGCGAGCCCGTGGCGACCGTGGACATCATGCCCTGGGCCCTGGACCGGCTCGGCATACCCATACCCAATGAGGTTCAGGGTAGACCCCTGCTGCAGGATGATTCCCAATACCAAGCCGAGCGCGGCATCCCCTCCGAAACGCTCTACGGCGCGCTGCTCCATGGTTGGAGCCCGCTGGAACGGCTCACCACGCGTGACTGGATGTATCTGCATGCCCCCACGCCCCAACTCTTCGACCTTCGCAAGGACCCGGACGAATTGGTAAACCTGGCGGAACAACTTCCGGAGCGCGCCGCATCGATGCGATCGACCCTGGCCAACCAACTGCGGCGTTTTGCCGGAGAAATCGCCGCGAGGGACGATCATGTTTCCCCGGAAAAACTGGCGCGGCTGGCCGCGCTGGGTTATGTGGGCGCCGTACACGCGCCATCCCAACGGCAGCAAGTCAGCGCCGAGCTCACCGACCCGCTGACAGCCATTCACGCCTTTCTCGAAATGAATGAGGGGAAACAACTGATTGAGTCGGGTCAAATCGGCCTGGGCGCCTCGGTGTTGGAGCATGCGCGCCTCACCGACCCGGACAACCCATTTTTATTGACAACGCTTGCAACGGCCTACCAGGCCATGGGCGACATCGATCGCTTCGGACAGGTGCTCAACCACTTGTTGAGCGTTGCACCGGAGAGCCTTGCCGGGCACTTGCTCAGCGTCGATTTCCTCAAGGCGCGGGGCAACGAGAATGCCGCGCTCGATGCGTTGGAGCGAGCGGTTGAGCTGGACCCTCACAACAGGGCGACACGGCTCTTCTGGGCGCAATCCCTGGAGCGCGCGGGCCGGGAGGAAGCGGCCCTGGAGGTTTACCGAGGCTTGTTTCAATCAACCAAAACCCACGCGCTTGCGGGCAACCGTTACGCCACCCTCTGTTACCGCTTGGGGGAAACGAGCGAGGCGGTGGAAATCCTGCAAACGCTCACCCGGGAACACCCGTTCTACGCGCCCGCTTTTCTTAACTTGGCCGTGATCCACCACGATCTCAACCGAATCGGGGAATCTCAGGAATTGCTGGCGCGCGCCCTGAACCTACGCCCGAGCTACGCGCCAGCCCTGGAGCTTCGCGCCATGAATTTCGATGCCCTTGGCAAGCAGGACCAGGCGCTTGAGGCTTGGCGTCACGCCCTGCGAGCCGCGGATTCCCAAAACGCGCGGGACCGCATTCGCCAACGGTTGGCCGAGGGCGACGATCCTCCATGATCCCCCCGCGGACCGTTGGAGTCCCTGCGGGGCATTGGCTTGGCGTGAATTCTCCTTTATGATGGGCGCATGCCGTCGAATGGACTTTTGGCCGGCGCCTCTCGGCTTTTAACAAAACCGAAACATAACCCACACATAACCGCCACCAGGGGCTTTGAAAGGTGAACTAGCATGGGCTCCATCGCGTGATTGCGCAAATTTTGGTTTCCAGGAGTTGCACCATGACCATTCTAAAAACAATGATCGCCTTTTCAACGGGCCTACTGATGTATGCCCAGGCCGGCGAGAGCGCCAATATCACCTTCGCCAAGAGCAACCACGACTTTGGGGTAATCGAGAAAGGCAAAAAGGTTTCCACCATGTTCGATTTCAAAAACACGGGCAAGGCGGATTTGGAAATCATCGATGTCAAGGTTTCCTGCGGTTGCACCAGCGCGGCGCTGGAAAAAACCGTTTATAAGCCCGGTGAGTCGGGCAGCATCCCAGTCAGCTTCGATTCCGCCCGCTTTTCGGGAACCGTTCATAAAACGCTTACGGTCAAGTCCAATGCGGCCAATGCGCCCGAATTTCAATTGAAATTCACCGGCGAGGTTCAGGCCGAGGTCAATGTCAAGCCCGTGAATCTCACGCTCTTCAGCATCAAGCGCGGCGAGGACATCGATCGGACGATCGAGCTCACCACGGCCAAGCTCGACCGACTCGAAATCCAAGAGGCTAAATCCAATCTCGACTTTCTCAAGCTGGAGCCGGTTCGGGTCTCCGATCAGAAAGTCCATCTCAAGGTTTCCTTTTCCGGCAAGGACCTACCCAAGGATGTGGACAACTATCGCGGCATGATTCAACTCAAAACCAATGCCGCATCTCAACCGCAAATCTCGACCGCGATCTACATTCGCCTCGCCAACCCGGTGAGGGTCGTTCCCGGTTCGGTGAACTTTTTCGCCTCGCCCAAGGGCCAATCCCGCGAGGCGGTTGTGGAATTGAGCCCTACCGACGCGGACAGCATCCAAATCATGGAGGTCGCCTCGTCCCTGGACTTCATCAAGGCCGAGCCCATCGAGGGAGAGACCGCCAAATTGAAGGTCACCCTTTCCGACAAGGCCAAGGACGGCAATTTCTCGGGAAAGATCATGGTGAAAACCAACCTCGAGGAGCAGCCCGAAGTAACCATCAACGTTCGCGGCAGCATCCTCTAATTTTGCCCGTGGGCCAGCGGGGCCTTGGTTTCCGGCCCCGCGCTCACCCCTTCGCATCCTCCCCGACAATGGCCAGGTTCGGAAAAAAGCGATGCGCGAACGGGGCATCCGAGGAAAGGGACACCTTCACCGAGCCGTAATCTCCCTCGCGAATCAGTTGAACCCGATGGCCGGAAGGCAAAACTTCTTCAACATCCCGTTCCAGGGGCACCAAACAGGAAGCCTCGCCCAAGGCGACTCGCGCCAGATGCGGCCCCGGCGGAAGAGAGGCAAAGGAAAAATCAAGCCCCACCTGATAGGTCTTGGGGTGGATGCTGTTGAAATCGCAGCGAAACTCCTCTACCGCAAGGGGTGGATGGTATTCCAACCGCAGGGCCAGGTCGTAGACCTTGCCGCTCTCAAAAAAGGCGCGCAGCATCCCCATCTCCCAACGCGCATCGCGCTGACGGTTTCCCTCTTGGTCCTTCAAATCGACCTGCGCCTGAAACAAATCGCCCAGGCTGTTGAGCACCAGCGGCAGACCTTCGCCCTCCCAAACGATTCCCTTGAAGGACACAAACTTGATAATGGAATAGTACAGATGCACCGTCTGCCGCGCGCTCTCGCAAAAAATCAAAAAGCCCCTCCCCTTCGCCCCTGCGCTCCCGGTGAAACTGACCGGCGCCGGAAGCCCCCGTGCTCGCCGACTCAAATGGCGCGGCGGCCCAATTCTGACCGTTCCTCCAACGCGCATCGAAGCTTGATCGCCTGCCGCATCATGGCCGCGTTGTGGACACGGTGAACCGCCACCGGCGGAAAGGGCATCAACACGCTGGTGATCATGGTATAAACATCCCGATCCGCGATCGCCTCCGGCGCGACGCCGAAAAAGTGGGTCATCCAGGACTTGCGGCTGATTCCCATCACCATGGGCCGCCCCAGTGCTTCCGCGAGCATGGGCGTGTTGGCCATCAACTCCAGATTATGCTCCAGCTTCTTACCGAAACCGATGCCGGGATCGAACAAAAGCCGCTCCCGGCGAATGCCCTCATGCTCCAGCTTGCCCAAGAGGCAGCTCAGGTCATGGATCACCTCACGGACGACATTCTCGTATTCCGCCCGCTTCTGCATGACCTTGGGGCGGTCCTTCATGTGCATGGCTACATAGCCTGCCTTGGAGGTTTTCAGTACCGAAAGCATGGTTTCAAAGTCGAGGGAGGCGGAAACGTGGTTGACGATGCTTGCGCCGCTCCGAATCGCTTGCGCCGCGACCTCGGCCTTCTGCGTATCGATGGAGATAGGCAGACTGTATTCCGAAACCAACTTCTCAATGACGGGAAGCACCCGATCCAACTCTTGCGTTGAGGAAACCGAATCAGAGCCGGGTCTTGTGCTTTCGCCACCGATATCTAAAATATCGGCGCCCGCTTCCACCAATTGCGCCGCTCGCTCCAATGCGGCGTCCAGCAGGAACTGCGAGACCGTGGAGCCTTGCAGCTCCGCCGCTTCCGCAATCCGTTGATGGATCTCGGGCTTGGCGCGTGCCACCAGCCGCTTCTCTTTTTCATGGTCTGTCGCTGCTGTCGTCATGCGACACCTCTTCATTTAAATGTGGTGCCAATATGGCACCACAAGAGGTAAAAATCAATCTCCCGTCGCATTCAGGCGGCGGTACCCAGCATCCGACGAATCAGAATACTGACCTGCTCGAGCG